>CALBDV010000790.1 GCA_937927565.1 uncultured Holophagales bacterium | reverse complement strand
GGGTGAAGACCGCGAGAAACGCCGCGGCGTAGGCCTCGTTCGAGGGGAGGTGGAGCTCGGCACCCGGTTCCAGCGACCAGTAACGCTGCACGCGCACGCCCTCCGGCGAGACCGTCAGCGTGTGGGCCGGGGGCAGGCGGTAGACCTCCTCGAAGAATGTGCTCGTCCTGTCGATGCCCTCGAGCTCGGAAACGAGAAAGGCGGCGATGCGCCCCTCGTTGAGGCGGTAGGGCGCCTGCGTCAGCGCCAGGATCGCCCTGGGTTCCGACGCGAACGCAAAGAAGCGCTTCACCGTGTGGTGGTAGTAGAAGGGCCGCATTCCGAAGTGGTCGCGGGCGCAGAAGAGCCTTTGCTCACGCGGGTCCCAGATGGCGAATGTGAAGTCGCCCAGGAACCGTTCGACGCACGCGGTTCCCCACTCCAGGTATGCGGCCAGGATGAGTCCGGCGTCTCCCGTTACGCGTGCACGGTCGCTCAGCCCCAGCGCGTTCAGCAGCTCCGCGCGGTTGTCGAGGCGAACGTCGGCCGTGATCACGCAGCCGGACGCCTCATCTTCCAGGGGCAGGCGCTCGAGCAATGCCTCGGGTGTGGCAGCGAGCAGCGCGTGGCCGAGCCCGATGCGGCCGGCTGACCAGACGCCAGCTCCGTCCGGCCCGCGGCGGGCGAGCAGCGACCCCATCGATCGCATCTCGCCCGCCTCCACCGGCGCTCCGTCCAGATTGAAGAGGCCGAAGACGCCGCTCAAGGGAGCCCTGCCGTCCGATCAGCCAGACTGCGTCTCTCCATCCACCTGCTCCAGGAGTCCCTTCTCCAGAAGCTGCCCGATCAGCGCCTCCAGGTCGTCCCTCAGCCTCTCCGGTGCCACGTCGTACTCGACTCGCAGAATCTCGAAAGCTGCCTCAATCGACGGGGCTGTGGTCAGGAGAGCCCACATCCGGGTCCCCACCTCGTCGAGGCCGAAATAGGTCTCACTCTTCAGATTGAGGATTACCGCTTCGCCGCCGAGGTCCCGCATGAGGACGTCCGCGGGAACGGTGAGCCTTGCGGAGAAGGGAATCGTCATTGCAACCATCCTACTTCGCCACTCGCGACGATCGTACCTTTGAGCGCAGCTGCTCCGGACCTCTCGCGGTCCCGGGTGTCGGCGTCGATTCCACGGGCGAGCCCATTTCGAAGTCCGGCTACCGGGCCAACCGGGTCAAGGCGCGGTGCCATAGCTCCATCCCAGCCGCAGCCAGCAGCACGCGCTGCTCCTCGGCGGTCGAGTCCCTCCCGTTCGCCAGGGCCCTCTCCACGAACCCCCTGTCGATCACCTCACGCCAGAGGCCGTTCGGCGCCGATAGCAGCGATCTCAGGGCCCCGACCCCCGCGTCGAAGACCCCGTAAAGGAAGAGTGAGCTCAGCAGGCCCGTCTGGGGCCCCGTGACGACGCCCGCGGGCAGCCGGCTCGCCATCGCCTCCCTCGTCAGCGCCTTGTCCCGGGATGGCGTGAAGAACAGAAAACCCGGAAGCGACGTCACGCACCCGACGATGCCGTGGTGCCGGAGCGGGTGCCTCCGATCGACGCCCGCTCTCGCAGCGAAGTAGTGCTCGTACTTGTTCTCCATCGCGCAGGTCGTACCGAAGAGACTCGTCCACTGCTCCGGGTGCGGGACACCCGCTGCCTCGGGAGGCCAGGCGCCCAGGGGCTCGAAGGCGTCGAGCGCCGGTCCGGACAGGAATCGGGGCGGAGGGCACCTCGAACCCCACCCGATCGCGACCCTCGCGGCATGCCGAAGCTCCGGCCCCCGCCAGAGCCCCGCCAGTCCCTTGCGCTCGACCACCGTGGCCAGCTCACGCACCACCTGACGTCCGTCGTACAGCCTGAAGGCGTCCACGAGGCCGTCGAACCGGTAGGGGTAGAGATAGTCGCCGAAGTGACCGTTGAGCACGACGTCGCAGCCTCTCGACCGCGCCGCCTCGTAGGCGGCCAGGTTCAGGCGAAGGAACGGATTCAGCTGCGGGAGGTTCGGGTTCGCCGGCCACGTCTCGGGATCCAGAACCGGGTAGAGGTCATCTCCTTCGACCCAGTGGACGTCCACGCCAAGACTGGTCGCCACCGATTCGATCGCCGGGCTCTCGTCGCCGTCCGCGAACCGCGTGAACCGCCAGCAGCAGGCCTCCGCTTCACGGCCGCTGGCGCGAATGGCGGACACGGAGAGCGCGGCGGCAGTCGTGGAATCGAGGCCGCCGCTGAGCATCAGCCCGAACCGGCGACCGCGCCTCGTCGCGACCGGCACGGCACGCGCGAGGGCGTTGCGCCAGTGAGAGGCGTACGACGTGCGATCGACCTCGCGGTGCAGCGAAGTCGGGTATCGCGGGGGGATGCGGCGCCGAAGGAGCGAATCGCCATGCCACGTGCAGCGTTCCCCTGGCGCCAGCTCCACAACGTCCTTGAACGCCGTACGTCCGGGCGGGAGCGGCAGTCGCGCGGCAAACCTCCCGATCCAGCCGAAATCGGGATCCTTCGAGACCGCAGGATGCCCGAACAGCGCTTGCTCCTCGGAAGCCAGCATCAGAAGACCCCGCCGATTCACGAAGCAGACGGCCCGTTCGCCGAGGTGATCGCGAACGGCCGTCAGGCGGCTCGCCTCCGGCTCCCAGGCGAACCCGGCCAGTGGCCCCATGGCCTGCTCGAGCCCTGCCGGACCCTCCCGCAGGAACACCCCCAGCGCCACCTCCGCGTCGTCGGTGTCCCGGCCTTCGCGAGCCGACCGCTCGAGCTTCGCCGCCAGCTCCTCGTAGTTCTCGATCCACCCCGAGAGGACCACGACCGCCGACCCCGCCTCGTCCACCGCGACGCCTGTCGACGGCTCCCCTTCACCACTGCACGCGCCCAGCCACCATCCCTCTCCTCGAAGCCGGACTCGTCGCGGCGCGAAGCGATGGCTCAAGCGCCCCAGAGACTCCTCTCCGAGCCGGGCCAGGCCAGCCGGGTCGAATCGCCCATCCCTGTCCCAGAGAAAGCAGAATCCGCTCACCGAGAGCCCGTGGCCCCTCCGTTGGCCTCGGAGAACCGGCTCAGGACCTCCTCCACCTCACCGAGACGCTCGAGAGCGCGGGGAACGCGCAGACGGTAGATCGGCACCGACATCGCGACATGGCCGAAATCCTCGAGGTGCATACCGAGCATCGACGGCGAGAACAGGCGCGAGGAGACGGTCTGGCGAACCAGGGCCGTCAGCGCATCGAAGTGGCCGACAGGTTCCACAGACACGTCGCTCGTCTCGGAGCCCATCTCCACCACGAAGACCCTCGAAACACGCAGCGCCTGTGGCATCCCACCTCCGGCGTACTGCCCGAGTCGTCCCAGTTTCAGCTGTGGGAACCAGGGCAAGGCCTCGAGGGTCCCAGCGTGCCACCGAACCGGAAGTACATCGTCCGCAACAGGCTGCCAGCGGGGTCTCGATCCGAGGAAGCGCGCCAGTGTTGACTTTCCTGCCCCGGACTCTCCCACGAAGAGCAGCAGCTCGCGCTGCCCCGTCAGCGCAGCGCTCGCGTGCAGTGCGAATCGCCGGCTGGCCGCGAGGGAGAGGAGGAGGGCGGGACCCAGGAGGGCTTCCAGAACCGGGCACGGTTCGCTTTCCGGACTCTCTGCTTCCACGGCGATCCCGGCAGGCCCTATCCGGAACCGACCGATGCCCTCGACCGAGAGCTCGCACTCCCCTGCGATGTATGCCGCTTCCACCCTCCGCCAGGCCCCTGCCAGCACACCTTCGGCTGCGGCGGAAACCCCGGCATCCGGGAAAGAAGCCAGCGGCTTGCCCGCCGGCCCCTCCGTTCCCTCCGGACCACGATCGGCAAACGGTTCCAGCGCGCCGATGCACGTCGGCGACCACCACGGGACCGCAGCCAAGCTGTAACAGAAGCCTGGCGTGG
>CALBDV010000789.1 GCA_937927565.1 uncultured Holophagales bacterium | reverse complement strand
TGGTCGGGACGGCGGGATTCGAACCCGCGACCCCTTGAACCCCATTCAAGTACGCTACCAGGCTGCGCCACGTCCCGACCCTGGACGAAAACGACGGGGGCTCAGGTTTCTTCGCGGGAAAGGAGGCTTGCGATCTCCTTGAGTTCCGCGAGGGCCCTTGCCACCCGGGGGTCCGGGGATTGTGCCATCGGAGCGGGGGCAGGGTCAATCTTGCGAACGACGGGAGCGGTCTTGGCGGACGACGCGACGGCCGGTGGTGGCGCGATCTCGACGTCGCCGGCGGGTGTGGAGCTCTCGTCGATCTCGAGCGACGTCGACAGGTCGGGCGCGGGGGCGTCGGCGTGCACCGAGAAGACCGGCGCGTCGGCGAGCTCGAGAGACGACTCGGGCTCCGGTTCGCTCTCCACAGGCTTCGGGGGCGCCGGCTTCGCACGACGGCGCCGCGCGGCAGTCGAGTCGGCGGGCTCGGGAGCCGGCGTCAGGACGAGCGGCTCCGGCTCGGCGGGCGCGGCAGCCTTCTCCTTCAGCTCGGCTTCGAGGCGCTTCTTGGCGCCGGCAATCGTGTAGCCCTCGTCGTAGAGGAGCTTCTTGATCCGCTCGATGATCTTCAGCTCGAGGCCGTTGTAGAGGCGGGGGCCGGCCGCCCCCTTCGGGGCGGAGAGGACCGGGAACTCGCTCTCCCAGTACTTGAGGACGTAGGGCTGCACGTCGGCCAGCCGGCAGACCTCGGCCACCTTGTACCGGGCTTCCGCTGTCGCCTCGATCTCGCTCACGCCGTGTGCTACCTCCAGGGAATCCGGACGGAGTTTAGACGATGACGGTCTGGACCGACGCGAAGGGCCTGAACACGCAGCGGAGCACGAAGAGCTGCGCCTGATGCCCGCGGCCTTTCAGCGGTCGAGGCCCCAGAAAGCCGAGCAGGCCGAGGCCGCGCCCTCGTCGTCGACGGAGGAGAAGCCGAAGCCGTTCCAGCGGTAGACCTCCGCGTGGCGCTCCTGGGCTCCCAGTCCCGGGATGAGGTAGGAGTCCCCGCGGTGGAGCGCGCAGAGGAGCCGGCCTCCCGGCAGGAGCCGCGCGTCGACGAGAGGCCAGGCGAGGCCGCTTCCCCGCCAGCGGGCGACGAGCCCGGTGTCGTCGACGGCGTAGACGTAGGGACGGACGCCGTCCTCGCCGTCGAGCGGCGACGGGTGGCGTTCGAGAGCGAAGAGGAGCTCCTCGCCCTCTTCGCCGGCGAGCCGGCCCGACTCGAGGGAGAGGGCGCGGATGGCGCGGGTCGTGAAGAGGACCTTTCCGCCTCGGGACCCCTGGAGCGCCAGGCCGTCGCCCCGGTCGACGGGACGGAGCGTGACCCCCGCGACCTCGAAGGGCGTCGCGAGCGGAACGCGGCACGCTTCGATGGCGGAGAAGGTCGGCTCCGGACGCGAGGCGAGGCGCGGGAAGGAGCTGCGCAGTGGTGTTTCGGTCGGGAGGCCCCGGCACGCGAGCGCCCCGCGCTCCACGCGGCAGTCGGCCAGCAACCCTTCCTTCGACGAGGAGTAGCGCTGGTCGAAGAGGAGATTGCCGAGAGAGAAGAAGACAGGACGCCCCGCGACGCACTCCGGAGGCTGGACGACGTGCGGGTGGTGCCCCACGACGAGGGAGGCGCCGCTCGCAGCGAGCCACGTCGCGGCGGCGCGCTGGGCGGCGGACGGCCACTCGAGAAGCTCCTCGCCCCAGTGGACGGAGACGACCACGAGGTCCGCGAGCCGTCGGGCGAGTCGGAGCTTCTGCGCGACCTCCACGGAAGGGACCTCGTTTACAGTTCCGTCTCTCCCTTTCACGAGGGAGAGGGCAACGAGAGCGACGACGGCCTCTTTCGTCCCGGGCTTCCCGAGCCTCACGAACCGGGGGGAGCTCTCGAAGTCGAGGGCGAGGAGCCCTTCGGCGACGAGGCGCTCCCGCGTTGCCTGAAGCCCCGCTTCGCCGAGGTCACGGGAGTGGTTGTTGGCGAGGCCGAGGGCCGTGAGTCCGGCCCGGGAAAGGAGGGCGACCTGCTCTGGCGCGATCGGGAAGCAGGGGCCCTTCCCCGGGAGGCAGGCCTCCTCTGCACCGACCGCCCCCTCGAGGTTGGCGAGGACGAGTTCGCGCCGGCCGAAGAGCTCCGCGACGCCCGCGAAGGGGGATCGTCCCGTGCTCGCGATCTCGAGGGGGACCTGTCGCGAGAGGAGGACGTCGCCGGCAAATAGAAGGCGCGGTCCGCTCTGCACCTCAGTTCCAGCGTCCGCGGGAGCGCCGGCGACCGACAGGGATGCGAGGACGAGCCCGCCCAGGAGTCCGAGTCCCGACGCCCGCGCGCCGCGCGCGAGGGCCCTCGCGGTCACCTCTCCCCGCTCTCCCGGTCCTTCCCGTCGCCGCCGAGGAACGGCACCACCCAGGCGGGGCGTTTCTGCTTCTCGAGGTCCTGGCGCCACTCGTCGTCGTCCAGGAGCGATTCCGACGAGAGCTCGTAGAAGGCGTAGACCGGACCCCTCACGACCTCGCGCCTTCCGAAGTACGGGACGAGGAGGTCCCAGACGAGCGGCTTGCCGACACCCATCAGGAGGTAGCCGGTCCCGACTCCCCCGCCCGCGACGTCGACGACCTTGGGCAGCGGGTCGGGGGTGGAGATCCCGAGCTTCTCGTTCGCGAGGCTCTTGAAGACGAGGAAGCTGTGCTCGGCCACGCGTCCCACGTGGCTGATCTCGTCGTAGTCGGCCGCCGAAAGCGGCGTTCCGGCGAGCTCCTTGCGCGCCATCCCCGCGAAGAGGCGCGCCTTCGACGCGACCTCCGCGAGCCGCTTGAGGATTCCCTGCTTCAGCGGCTCGCCCCGGCCGTCGCCCAGCTCCGTTCCGGGAACGACCCCATCCAGCCGGATCCTCTCGTCCTTCACGAGGGCCGCCGCCGCGTCGAAGAGGGCCGCGATCGCTTCGAAAGAGGCCGGGTCGGCCTCGACCCAGCCGCGCGGGGGCTTCGGGACGATCTCCTCCCAGCCTCCTTCCCCCGCTTCGGCCGCCGTCCGCTCGTTGACGAGGACCGTCGTGTGCCGGAGCGTCGTGAACGAGGCGAGGCCGGTCTGAAGGCGCTTGGCGCGCCAGAGGTCCCTGCCGCCCACGGCTCCCGCGAGCGCCTCGTCGGCCCACTGCACCGCGAGCGCGTCGAGCCAGCGGTGGTAGAGCGAGGGGCTCCTGGCGAACGCGGGGCGATTTCGGCGCCACTTCTCGCCGAGGCGGTCGAGGGCCCCTCCGAGATTCGGGTATCGCTTCACTTCGTCCGCCAGGAGCGTCCGGGCGAACGCGCTGCCGGACGCGGCCGCGAGGTCGAGGCCCGACGGGAGGAGGCGGCGGTTTCCCGGGTCCTGGATCTGCTCCGGGGCGGGCCAGCTCTCGTGGAAGACGGTCGTGAGGAAGACCTCGTTGTCGAATCCGAAGGAGAGCGGGAAGAGACCCGGCCCGTCGGCGAAGCGCGAGGCCCAGGCGGGAGGCACGAACGGCCTGTCGTCGAAGACGACCGGCGCCCGTCCCGGCGCGATGAACGGCTCGTAGGCGCCGATCCACGTCCTCGCCTTCGCCTTCACCGCGGGCGGGAGGTTCGCGAGGTCGGCGAGCGCGCTCGCCCGGTCGGCGGGAGGACGGCGTTCCACCTCGCGGCGCGCCACCTCGGTCAGGTAGCGGAACGCCATGAAGTAGCTCCGCATCCGCGGCGTCGCGGCGTAGTTCCCCCGCGGTTTCATCTCGCCGTA
>CALBDV010000788.1 GCA_937927565.1 uncultured Holophagales bacterium | reverse complement strand
ACCCACCCGTCTCACCCGTCTTGAATCCCTTCACTGACACCTGATGCCTATTCGTGAGGGAGAGAACCAGCCGATCGGCGAGAACCGGCCTCAGTTCCTCAATGAGGTCGAGCGCCAGGCTTGGCCTTCCGGGCCGGTCCCGGTGGAGGAAGCCGACCTGCGGGTCGAGGCCGACGCTCTCGAGGGCGCTTCGAGCATCATGGGTGAGGATCGTATAGACGAAGGAAAGAAGGGCATTCAGAGGGTCGAGGGGGGGCCGGCGACTTCGCCCGGAGAAGGCGAACCCGTTCTTCGCGACGAGCAGATGATCGAACACCGCGAAGTACTCGCTCGCGGCCTCGCCCTCGATGCCACGAACCCGGTCGAGGTCGGACTCCTGCGGGGCCGCACACAGATGCTGTCCGAGGCGATCCGCTGCGCGACGCACGTCAGCGCTGCCTGCGGCGTCCGGGTGATCTCTGAGCGAACGAAGGAGCACAGTTCGCGAGTTTGCGAGCTTGGCCAGTACGAACGTCCGAGCGATGGCTGCGCTCTTGCCCGCATCATCCGAGACCCTGTACTGCTGCCTCCGGAGTAGGACGTTACCCGAGGTGGGCCCCTCGACGCGCGCGAGGAAACGTCCGTGTTCGGACAAGAACGAGATGCAGACGTTCCTCTCGGCACAGGAGGCCATGAGCGGCGGACTGCACGAAACCAGACCGAAGCACACGATCCCCTCGAGGAGATGTAGCGGCAGTCGCATTCGCTCCTCGTGATCCACCCTCAGGACGACGCACTCCCCCTCACTACCGAGGTACGCACCCTGGGTGGTGACGTACAGGGTGTTGCGATGCCGCTTCATCCGGAACCTCCCGCGACCTTGCCCTCCGCCTCCGCGGTCGATCGCGCGATCGCCTTCGCGAGGTACTCGGCCGCACTCCGGTGCCTCCCTGGTATCCCACCTGGAGGCCGGCAGACGTCGAGGAGCGAGCAGCGCACGCACTTCTCCTGCCGCTCGGCCACCGGCGTGGTGCCCGCCGCCACCATGACATGGAGCCGAGCGGCCATGCTATCGGTCAGCGTCCGGAGCTCTTTGCAGAAGCCAACCCCGTGCCGGTGCTCGGTCTTTCCGTAGAAGAGTTCACCTTCATCGATCTCAACAGCGAGCATCTCCTCGAGACAGACCGCCTGGGCGCAGAGTTGAACCTCGTCGCAGGCGTCCGGCTTCGGCTTGCCTCTCTTGTACTCGACAGGAAACGGTTGCCAGCGCCCGGGCCTTCCGCGAAGGCTACAGCCCTTCGGGCCGTCGCTGACGGCCAACCTCCGGAACTCCACGACATCGGCTCGCCCCGAGAGACCCAGCCGAAATGAGCGTAGGGGCAATCCTCGTGCGAGGAGAATGCTCCCCCGAAGCTCATGGCGCGGTCCGCGTTGGTCCACTCGGTCGTGCAGAAACGAGCCCTCCAGCGTCAACGGGTTGTCCACCCACACCTGCTCAACGTGGATGAGCGCGCACTGGCGCTCGCAGAACGCCAGGTGCTGCAGCGCGGATAGAGGCAACAGTTCATCCTCCGCAAAGCAGCGACCTTGCGCTGCGGCCGCTGGCGCGTCCCCGGTGGCCATCCTTCAACCCCGCTCAGGCCACGGCCGGGGGCGCCTCCGCGAGGAGATCGGTCACAGTGACACCGGCGAAGCTCTCCTTGTCCCAATCGATGACGTAGTCGGCGAACGATCTCGGGACGCTCTGGCCCTCCGCGCGAACCTTGACCGATTCAAACAGTCGATGAGACGGGGCCCGGCCGAGCTCGTTGTCGTGTTGGAAGACGATGAGCTTGCGCGCTGCCATGCTCCCCGCCGGACGGGCTGCGGACTGGTCAAACTGGAACGCGTTCCCGAGGGCTTGCCAGAACAGATCAAGGTCGGCGGCGCTGAATCCGGTCTGGTTCGCCAGGAACGGGTTCACGAAGCCATGAGCGCGAAAAAGCGCATACGGAACCGTGAACTTCCTGCCCATGGTCCGCTCCTTCTCCAGGTCGCGCTCGTTCGTCACTGAGCTACGAGTGATCGCGTGCTCCGCCGTGACGATCGGATCCACCGAACGCGCGAACGAGACCTGCACCGGGCCCCGCACTTGGCCGCAGTTCACCTCGGTAGTCATGACGGCACCGAAAGTCCGAATGTCGAAGAAGTTCTGGCACATGAAGCGGGTGAGCTCGTCCGCCTTCTTCATGTCGTTCGGGAGCTTCTTCGGTTCCGGCTTCAAGCCGGCTGCCATGTACGCCTTCTCGTGCTGCTGGTTCAAGACTGCTCGGTCGCGGAAGTAGATGTCGAACCCGTCCTGGCCCCCTCGCGTCAGCGCGACGTAGTTCCGCACCTTCCGCTTCAGGCACACGTCGGTGACGAGTCCGTGCCCGGTTTCAGGGTCTACCCGCGGCAAGTTCCCGGCGTCGGGGTCGCCGTTCGGGTTAGCGTCCTTTACGTCGAAGAAGTAGACGAAGTCGTATCGGTTCATTCCTCGCTCCCCTCGGCTGCGTCAGCGCAGCTCGCGTCTGCCCTCGTGTAGAAGGCCCTGGTCTGCTGGTAGTACCCGAGCGCGAAGAGCCCTTGCCCAGCGAGGTCGAGATGCGCCGGGATCTCCTTCAGCGGATCCACGATCTCCTGAATCAGCTTCTCGCGGTTCACCTTGAAGCCGCCCTCCAGCTTGCCGAGATGGTGCTGGTAGGTCCGGAGAAGTCGAGGGAAGACCGACCGCGGGGTGGCGGACGCCGCGCCGTAGTAGCGGTCGCGGATCGTGGCATTGATCCCCTCGAGGGCTTCCTTCTGCGTCTTCTCCAGCGCGGCGAAGAGCCGCCCGAGCCGGTACGCCGGGTCCTGGTTCTCGATGTCGAGGGTCACGGGGACCTCCATGTCGCGGTTGCGAGTCAAGTGACCTTTCAGGACGGCGGCCCGCACGTAGGTCACGCCGCGTTCGTCCCGCAGCCTTCGCAGGACAGCCGTGTAGAGCGCGTCCGGGTAGTTGGTGCCGGTCAGGACGGCGAGTAGCAGCGGGCCGGCGAGGATGG
>CALBDV010000787.1 GCA_937927565.1 uncultured Holophagales bacterium | reverse complement strand
GACTCCGGATCTAAAGGTCCCGCGTTCGAATCGCGGCGGGCGCACCACCCCACGAGATCAGGCCGCCTTCGGGCGGCCTTTTTCGGTGGCATGGGGTCCCGTCGTCGAGAGCGATCCCGACCTGCTACGAGGCCGCCTTGTGCGCGTGGGCCTTGCCGAGGAGGGCGGGATCCCACTTCCCCTTGTGGCACTTCCCGCAATACGCCGCGTCGGGCTGGACGAGTCCGGCGGCCCTGGCCTTCGCCGGATCCTTCATAACGGCCAGGGCCTTGTACTCGCTCCCCGGGCCATGGCAGCTCTCGCAATCCAGGGGCGGCGTTCGCTTGGCATGAGCCGAGGCGGCCCAGGACGAGTACTGCGCCTTGTGGCAGAGCTTGCACTTCTCGGCCCCGACGCGCGTGAGACCGGCCTTCGCCGGGGAGACGGCGACGTCGCCGCCGGGATCGGCGATCTCGGGGCCGTTCGGCCTGGCAGGCGCCTGAGCCGCGGCCGGCGCGGTCGCCTGAGCCGCCGGCCGCGGCACAGTGGCCTGGGGGGGCGCGGCGGCAGCGGTGGGTTCGGCAGGGATCGGAGCCGGGACGGCCGCCGGCGCTTTCGGAACGGTCCGGGCCGGCTTCGTCGGAACAGGGGATGGCGGACGTTCCGGGGCAACGGCCTGCGCACTCGGTGATGCGCTCTCCGCAGGTACGGCCGCGACGACGACCGGAGCAGGCGAGGGAGCCTCCTCGGGCGCCGGGGCGGCGTCCGCCTTCGACATGGCGGGCGGAGGGGCCGCTTCACGCGGCGAGGGAGTGACCTCCTCGCGCGCCCCGCAGGCGCCGAGGAGAGATGAGGTGCAGGCGAGCAGGACGACCAGAGTCCACGGCTTCCTCATGACGGCCACCTCCACCGAATCGGCGCGATCGGCGTTTCAGCATAACCCTGTGACCCGCGGGGCTATCCTCTCGGCATGACCTCAGCACGGCCGTCGTCCCTCCGCCTTCTCGCGCTCCACGCCTTTCCCCTCGACGGCCGGATGTGGGGCGTCGTGAAGGCGGCGGCGGCGAGCGGTCAGCTCGGGGAGGGCGTCGCCGTGACGGCACCCGATTTCCGCGGGCGAGGCACGTCGAAGCGGTCCGCCGAGCCCGTGCACGCGATGTCCCTCCTCGCGAAGGACGTCCTCGAGGAGCTGCCGGGCGAAGAGCCGTTCGTCGTGATGGGACTCTCGATGGGAGGCTACGTCGCGCTCGAGCTCCTCGCGCGCCTCGGACCGGAGCTGAGGCCCCGGCTGAAGGGACTCGTCCTCTGCGACTCGCGCGCGAACGCCGACGACGAAGCCGGGAAGGCGCGACGCGTCGAAACGGCCGCGTCCCTCGAAACGGACGGGATGGAGCCGCTCCTGGCGAAGATGCTCCCGCAGTTCCTCGTTCCCTCCTCACGCGGCGGGGGCCTCGAGCAGCTGGTCCGGACGATGTTCCTGGCCACGCCGCCGTCCACCGCGGCCGCAGACCAGCGCGGGATGGCCGAACGGCTCGACCGCTTCGACGTCCTCGGCACTCTGACGGTCCCGTTCCTCGCCGCCGTGGGCGACGACGATCCGCTGACGCCGCCGTCCGCTTCCGAGCAGATGGTGGACGCCGCGGGGAACGCGCCGTGGGTCGAGCTCCTGACTCTTCCCGGCGCCCACCTGGCCCCGCTCGAGCACCCCGAGGAGTTCCTCCCGAAGCTGCGCGCCTTTCTCGACCGCTGCCGCGTCTGACCATCCGGGGCAGGCCGGGAAGGAGTCCGGGCGCGCCTATGATCCGCGCGTGCTCCGGAGGAAGACGCTTCTCGGTCTCCTGGCGATCGGGCTCTTCGCGGCGGGTGTCGCGAAAGGGCTGGAGCCCGGCAAGCGACTTTCCCAGTACGGCCTCGACGTCTGGCAGCAGGAGCAGGGGCTGCCGCAGAACACGGTGCAGGCGGTCCTGCGCGGCCGCGACGGCTACCTCTGGCTCGGCACGCAGGAGGGGCTCGTCCGGTTCGACGGGGCGCGCTTCACGACGTACGACCGCCGCAGCACGCCCGAGCTGAAGCACAACTCGATCATCTCGCTCGCCGAGGCCCCCG
The DNA here is from genome assembly GCA_937927565.1 of uncultured Holophagales bacterium. Taxonomy (GTDB): domain Bacteria; phylum Acidobacteriota; class Thermoanaerobaculia; order UBA5066; family UBA5066; genus UBA5066. The sequence continues at coordinate 3,602 of CALBDV010000787.1, read as the reverse complement.
ACGGAACGCTCTGGGCCGGAACGAACGGAGGCGGGATCCTCTGCCGCCGCAGCGACGGCACCTTTGCAACCATCGGCAGCGCCGAAGGCCTCGGGAGCCTCATCGTCTGGTCGATCGTGTTCGACGCCTCGGGCGACGCCTGGGTCGGCGGGGACGGGAACGCCGTCCAGCGGCTCGCGGGCGGACGCGTCGTACAGCGGATCGGGACGAGAGAGGGCCTCCCCATCGAGCAGGTGCGGGTCCTCGCGTTCGACCCGTCCGGCGCCCTCTGGGTCGGGACGACGGGAAAGGGCGTGGCCGTCATCCGGGGCGGGCGCGTCGAGCGCGTCCTCGGCGAGGAGGTCCTCGGCTCGGGTCTGGTCCGGGGCCTCGCGCCCGATGCGGGCGGCGGCGTCTGGGTCGCCACCTCGGGCGGGGGCCTGACGCTCGTGAAGGGCGAGGCGACGACGCCGTACCGGGAGAAGACCGGCTTTCCCTCCGACCAGGTCACTTCGCTCCACGTCGACGCGGCCGGGACGGTCTGGTTCGGGACGTGGGGCGCCGGGGTGGGGCGGCTGAAGGATGGTGTCGCGGAGGTCATCGGGACGCGCGAGGGGCTCTCGAACGACCAGATCTGGGCCGTCACCACGGACGAGGAGGGGAGCCTCTGGATCGGCACCTGGGTCGGCGGCCTCAACCGCCTCCGCGACGGGAGGTTCCTGACGTACACGGTGCGCGAGGGGCTGACGAACGACAACGTGAGGGCCGTCTGCGAGGGCCGCGACGGGTCGGTCTGGATCGGGACGGCCGGAGGCGGATTGAACCGGCTGAAGGACGGCCGGATCACCGCGTACCGCGAGGCGGACGGCCTGCCGAGCGACCACGTCTCGGCGCTCCTCGAGGACAGCAGGGGGACGCTCTGGGTCGGGACGAACCTCGGCGGCGCCGCGCGGTTCTCGGGAGGGCGTTTCAAGCCCCTCGGCCGCGCGCAGGGGCTTCCGCATCACGACGTCCGGGCCTTCCTCGAGGATCGCAGCGGGAACGTCTGGATCGCAGCGATCGGCGGAGGCCTGACGCGCGTCGCCCCCGACGGCACCCTCCGGATCTTCACGGTCGCCGACGGGCTTCCCACGGAGAGGTTCGTCGCGATCGCCGAAGGGAAGGACGGCGCGATCTGGCTCGGCTCCTCCGGGGGTGGCGTGACGCGCCTGTCCGATGGCGGGGTCCGCGTCTTCACGACGAAGAACGGCCTCTCGAGCAACCGCGTCATCGCTCTGCACGTCGACCCCGACGGAACCGCCTGGGCCGGCACCTCCGGCGGCGGCCTGAACCGGATCCGCGACGGCGTGGTCGTGTCGATCACGACGAAGGAGGGTCTCTTCGACGACCTCGTCCAGGTGATCCTCGACGACGGCAGGGGCTCTCTCTGGATGACCTGCAACAAGGGGGTCTTCCGGGTCTCCCGCGCCGAGCTCGACGCAGTGGCCGACGGCCGGGCCGCCAGCCTCCGGTCCGTGGCCTTCGGGACGTCCGACGGGATGCGCAGCGCGAGCGCCGCCGGGGGGCAGCAGCCCGCGGGTTTCGTGGCCGCAGACGGGCGCCTCTGGTTCCCGACATTCCGCGGGGTCGCGGTCCTCGACCCGGCCCGGATCCGGAGCTCGGGTCGCACGCCGCGCGTCGCGATCGAGGACGTCTTCGTCGACGGTCGTCCGGCCGATCTCCGTGGTCCGCTCGTTCTCGAGCCGGGAACCGAGCGGGTGGAGATCCACTACACCGCCCTCGCGCTCGTCGCTCCCGACCGGGTCCGGTTCCGCATTCGCCTCGACGGCCTCGAAAACGTGCCGGTCGACGTCGGGACGCGCCGCGTCGCCTATTACACGAACCTGCCGAGCGGCCGCTACGTCTTCCGCGTCTCGGCGGCCGACGCGTCGGGCGAGTGGGGCGAGAGGGTGACGTCGCTCTCGTTTCACAAGAGGCCGAGGGCGCGCGAGTCCTGGTGGTTCTGGGCGTCTCTGGCCGTTCTCGCGGCGGCGGCGGCGTGGGGCGCTCTGCGGTGGCGCGTCGCGCGGCACCGCGCGCGGGAGGCCGAGCTGCTCGTCCTCGTGGAGCAGCGGACCCGCAGTCTCTCCGAGGAGAAAGCCCGGGCCGAGGAGGCGCTCGCCAGGGCCGAGGAGGCCAGGGCCGATGCCGAGCGGCACCGCGACGTCGCCGAGCGCGCCACCGCCTCGGCCGAGGAGGCGAGCCGGACGAAGAGCCGCTTTCTCGCGAACGTCTCGCACGAGCTGCGGACCCCGCTGAACGCCATCATCGGCTACTCGGAGATGCTGTCGGAGGAGGCGTCGGAAGAGGGCCGGCCGGCGCTGGCCCGGGATCTCGAGCGGGTCCGCACCGCGGCCATCCACCAGCTCGAGCTGATCAGCTCGGTCCTCGATCTGGCCAAGATCGAGGCGGGGAAGCTCGAGCTCGAGCTCGTGACGTTCCCCCTCGCTCCTCTCGTCGAGGAGACGACGGCGATCGTCCAGCCGCTCCTCGCGAGGAACCGCAACACGCTCGCCGTCCGGTGGCCCGTGGAGGAAGGAGCCTCGATGACGTCGGACCCGAGGAAGGTGCGCCAGTGCCTCTTCAACCTGCTCTCGAACGCCTGCCGCTTCACGCAGGACGGGACGGTCGAGCTGGAGGTCCGTCGCTTCGAAGAGGAGGGGCGCCCCTGGTTCTCGTTCCGCGTGTCGGACACCGGGATCGGGATTCCCCGGGACGAGCTCGCGAACATCTTCGAGCCCTTCGCCCAGGCCGACCTCGCGACGGCCCGCCGTTTCGGCGGCACCGGCCTCGGCCTCTCGATCACCCGGCAGCTGTGCGAGCTGATGGGGGGTCGCGTCGCCGTCGAGAGCACGCCCGGTGCCGGCTCGACGTTCGAGATCCGGCTCCCGGCGGACCTGACGACCTGAGAGCGGCCCTTCAGGGGGCCGCGGAGAGCGTCACGGCGACCCGCCGGGTCTCCCCGTCGCGCAGGACGAGCAGGACGAGCGAGTCCCCGGGCTTCCTCTCCTCGAGGGCGGCGATCAGGTCGTCGGCCGACCGGATCTCCCTGTCCGCCGCGCGGGTCACGACGTCGCCGAGCAGGATCTCACCGTTCTCGTTGCGGGCCGTTCCGCGGAGGCCCGCCTCTGCGGCGCCCGTTCCTGCCGTTACCGACAGGATGAGAGCGCCCTCGACGCCGAGGCGGGCAGCGATGGCGTCGTCGGCCAGCGTGACGCCGAGCTGCGGGCGAATGATCCGGCCGTGCTGGATCAGCTGCGGGACGATCTGGTTCACGGTGTCGACCGGGACGGCGAAGCCGATGCCGGCGCTCGACCCGGTCGTCGAGGCGATCGCCGTGTTCACGCCGATGAGGCGTCCCGCGCTGTCGAGGAGCGGTCCCCCCGAGTTCCCGGGATTGATCGCGGCGTCGGTCTGGATGACCCCTTCGATCTGCCGTCCGGTCACCGACTCGATCGAACGCCCGAGGGCGCTGACGACGCCGGTCGAGAGCGACTGGTCGAGGCCGAACGGGTTGCCGATGGCGAAGACCTTCTGCCCGACGAGAAGGTCCTTCGACGTGCCGACGAGGATCGGCTTCAGCG
>CALBDV010000786.1 GCA_937927565.1 uncultured Holophagales bacterium | reverse complement strand
TGGAGAAAAGGGTGTCACCGTAAGTCTATGGTATATCGCTAGTTGCGGCTGTCCGCAGACGGAGGTGCCGAATGGGGATCAATGGGATCAAGGCGGCTAGCACGGTGAGTGCTCCGTTCTTCGGGTTGATCGGGACGAAAGAAGTTCTCTACGCCGCTGACGCGCAGGAGATCAACGAGGCGTTCTATGGCGCTTTGAGGAACGACGAGGACATCAGAGACTTCATCGAGAAGGCCGATGGGAGGTGGGGCGACAATCTCGTCCGCGGCCTCACATCCGAGTTCTGGACGAAGCACAGAGCTGGAGAATTCGGCTCGCCGAGAACACCCTAGACATCTCGCACGGGGATTCCGGCGTCCAGCGCCAGGCGCTTCATATCCTCCGTACCCCTGCCGCCAGGAAACGCGAGGAGGAGATCTGGCTTCCTCGCGACCATCTCCTGGTTCCGAATCGGACCCGCTGCCCTCCCGTACTTCGTCCAGTCGGCGGGATGAGCTTCCGCCGGGATACCGAGTTCCGCGGCGATCTTCGCGGCAAGAGAGTCGGCGCCCGTCGCCGCTCCGTGTATGACGAGCGACGGCGCCGGGTCGAGCGCCGAGAGCGCGCGTCGTACCGTCTCGATGTCCGCGTAGTCCCGTCCGGTCACGGCGACAATCATGCAGCCTCCGATACCCCCGTCTGACGGCCAAGATGCCTCAAAGGGCATGTAGCGGGGCGATCAGAAGAGAATGTCAGCCCACTCGTCTGGGATCGGGATCCGAAGACCGTTCATCAGCCTCCCGAGCACGACGCGGTTCTCGTTGTCGAGCATCTGGACGAGGAACTGGGCGACCTAGAAGCGGTCGACAGAATCCACCGCGGCGAGCTTTTCGGAGCGGTATCCGAACTCGTCGGAGTACTGCGACCAGATGGCGCGCATGAGGTACTTCACTTGGAGGAACTGATCTGGGGTGAGGACGATGGGCACGAGGCGGAGTGGAAACCCCTGCAAAGTACGCTGTCTGACCGTCGCCCACCAGCGGATGTCAAGACGAAGTGGAGCCCTGGGACGGGCGACTGATGCTCTGACCGCAACCCGTGTCGATGAGCTACGCTTCACCGGAAAGCACGACGACGCACATCGTTGTTCCTAGTCGGTTGGGCATCTTGGACGCGATTGAGTTCACGGGAAGGATCACGGGCACGCCGGCCGACGACGAGTACGTGTTCGACTTCGGTTCGCTCACGTGGGCGGAGCCCCTCGGCGGACTCTATGCGGCGAATGCCTTGCGCTCGTTCACTGCTGAACGGCAACCCAGCAAGTTGAGGGCGACGAACTACAAGGAGACGTCGTGCCGCAGCTACCTGAGCCACATCGGCTTCTTCCGGGCGTTCGGTCTCCGGTTCGGGAACGAGCCAGGAGTTGCGAGGGGGTCATCGACCTACCTGCCGATCACCAGGATCGAAATCGCGGAGCTCCATGCTGAGGCGTTCGACACCGGACGTTCGCTGACCGACCTGATTCAGCGCAAGGCCGACGATCTCGTGAACGTCCTGACGCAGCGCACGGGAGGCGCTGGCCGTGAGGCGATGGTCTACGCGTTCCGAGAGATCATCCGGAACGTCGCGGAACACAGCGAGTCGCCGAACCTCTGGTACAGCGCGCAGGTCTGGCCGCGGAATGGAGCCGCCACAATCGCCATGCTCGACAAGGGTATTGGCCTCTGTGAGTCCCTCACGCATAACCCGCACCTGCATGTCACGGACGATCGGGATGCCATCCGGTTCGCCCTGCTTCCCGGCGTCTCTGGTCGGGCCTTCAAGGGGAGCCGCGTGAATCGCTACGACAACGCTGGATTCGGGCTCTTCATGACGAGCGCGTTGGGCCGAATAGGGGGTGGCTTCTCGATCGTCAGCGGGGCAGCGGCCTCAACTGGTCGAAGTCCACGAAGAAGTACTTCGCGGGGAATATCAAGGGGACTGCGCTCGATATCACGATGAACATGGGGCTCATCTCCAATCTCGACTCAGAGATGGCCGCCCTTAAGAAGCGCGGCGAACGCATCGAAGTCCTCTGCCGAAGGATCTTTGATGCAGGCGGATCGCTCTCGGGAGCGCCCGCCTCGAAGATGCTCGCCACGTAGGCTCCTAGTCGGCTCCGGCGATACTTGCGCCTAATTTACGCCTGACGTAGATTCCCGCCCATGAAGGCCGGCGGGGCTATCTACGTGGGGTCAACGCAGTCGAAGACTCCTGGCCGTAGGTGGGTCGTCCCGGGGTGGTCGGGGAGCTTCGAGACCTGCGTCATGGCGGCCCTGCCGCAGGTCGCCAGCGCCCCGTACACGACCGTGAGAGGGGAGGATGCCAGTGTGGTCCGATCCTCTGATCTCGAGAAGGCGGTGGCTGACGGGGTGCTCATCGTGGCCGGCACGCTCGGCGGTGCGGCCTTGAGCCTCGTGCGACGGACGGTTGCGAACGACCAGGGGACGCCGGAGACTGTCAGGAAGAAGCTCCGGAGGATCGGGTGAATCGGCGAACCACCGCTTCGTGAAGAGGGCGGCGAACGGAGCCGCAAGTTCGAGAGCTGATGGGAGATGCCAGGGCGTGAGTCAACCGACGAAGTCGAGCATCGCGATTCTGGCCGGATCGAAAGAGGTCCACGGGCACGAAGCGACGATCGAGACACTGACGCGCCTCATGGAGTCGATTCCACGCGGCATCGCGACGGCGGTCGTTTGCTACATCGGATCGCGCTGGGAAGGGGACGACGCGGCAGCCTGGATGGACCTCGACAGGACGAAGTTTCAGCCGTTTCTCTTACGACCAGAGACCAGAGAGGCCATAGCGCACTACGCGGCATCGGAATCGGTTCCCATCGTGGTCTTCACGCGACGACGTGCGCTCACGCTCCTCCGCCTGGCTCACGTTCTCTGTCCCGACGTGGAAGGGCACGAAGTCACGGCGCAGGAAACCGAAGATGGGCGCTTCGCGATGGGGGAGGCCTTTCTTCTCGTCGGCGGTCTACAGGAGTCGAAGTCGGAACTGGAACTTGAGGACACTGTCGCCCTCATTCTCGGGGCGTTCGAGGAGTCGAATCGACCCACACTCATGCTGGCGTACACGCGGGCCTACACGATGGTTCGAGACTCTGCGTGGAGCAGCGAGCCCATTCTGGTAGAGGCCGCGGCGCGGTTCAGTCGAACGTTCGAGCTGAGCATCCGCGAGTTCATGTACGTCATCGTCGCTTTTGTCACGAAGCTGCTCTCTCAGCAAGGAGAGGAGCTTCACGGGATCTTCAAGCTCACGGACGTGTTCGCGAAAGCGATGGACAGGGAAGGCATCCGACGCGTAGTCGAGGCGGTCTCGATTCCCATCCCTGAGATCGAAGGAGCGGTCGGGAAGGACCTGGCGGGCATCATCAAGAGCCGCTCCCAGGAACCATTCCGCTCCCGCCCCCTCATCGCGTCATCTCGCGAGGATGTCTTCTTGTGCCCAGACCTGTATGGGATGGGAGAGCAGCTTTCCTCCGGTTTGTTCTGGAAGATACTCGGGCTTTTCTCAACTCCTGGAGAGCGGAACCAGTTCTCCGCGGCCTGGGCGAAGCTCTTCGAGAAGCCGGTCGCCGATCGGTTGGAGAAGGCCCTCTTGAAGGGTCGAAGCGGGTTGGGGCCGCACCCGCGTCTGTATCGGTCGCCCCTCGACGATCAGGGAGGGGAACTGACAGACATCATGATCGTCTGCGGGCCTGATGCCGTCTTGATCGAATGTAAGGCGTTCATCCTCACGGAGAAGGCGAAGTACTCCGGGAACAGCGCAGACCTCGTGGAAGAAGCGAGAAGGAAACTGCTGAAGGAGGACAGGAACGGCGTACAGCTCGTTCGCGCCCTTCGCCGGCTCTTCGGAAACAGAGAGCTTCAAGCGAAGTACTTCGGGACACACACGATCAGGAAGGTCTACCCGGCGATTGTCTGCATGGACCACGCGATCACGATCCCGACGATCGGGCCGATGCTCGATGCCGTCTTCCGCAGCGACCTGAAGGACATTGTTCCAAAGGGCGTCGAGGTGAAGCCGCTGTCCATCCTCAACGCTGACGATGCGGATTCGATGGCCGCCGTGGTCGCCGCCGGGAAGAGGCCGCACGCGCTCTTTCGTGGGCGATTCGAGGTGGACCGCGAAGGGGGCAACACGTTCCACAACCACCTCTTCGACGTAATGACGAAGATGGGCGTTGAAAAGCCCGGGGAGGAGGAGGAGTTCAGCGCGCTGTTTGACGATGCGAAGGCGTTCTGGACGGCACAGGGCGATCCTCCAGTCTTCCCGCAGTAGGCGTTGCGCGCGCATCGAGTGACGATTCGCAGCTCTTGATTCTCGGGATCGACGAGATGGACGCGTGCCTCGCTTCAGAAGTGCCGCTCGTTGAGGCCCTCTCTCGAAGATAATGGGGGCGAGAGAGCCGAGATCTAATGTTCCGACGATTCAATGGGCCCGAAGGCCCGCGCCTAATTCGGGAGGCCCTGCTGGGGCACGCGCTGATTCAGGGGAACTCCACGCTCGCCGATGTCATCGCCACGGCGGCAGAGGTCGCGTCGTGCAGGCCGGGAGACGCCGTGATCTCACAGGACGAAACTGACAACGACCTGTACCTGATCCTCGCCGGGCGATTCTCGATCTGCGTCCACGGGCGAGAGGTCTCCCGTCGCGTTGCCGGTTAGCACGTTGGTGAAATGGCCCTCATCGACCCAAAGGCAAGAAGGTCGGCCTCAGTGGTCGCACTGGAAGAGTGCGTCGTTCTCAGGATCTCAGGGCCTTCAGCGCTTTCCGGAAACTGCCGGGTCTGCTCGTTAGAAGAGCGCCGCGCCCGGCCGCGCCTCCGGCGCGGGATGATGCTGAGCGCTCGTGACTTGTCGCCCACCGGTGGCCACACAAGGCCGGCAAGAAACAAACGAGCGAGGGTGGTCACTTTCCGACGAGTGTTGAAGCACGTCAAGCAACATCTCAACGACGTCGGCAAGGCCATCTGGGGAGCCGAGAACCCCCTCGGTGCGGCCTGGAGCGAAGCACGAGAGGACGAACTCGACGCTGGCCAACTCGACGTCCTCATCCGAGAGATTTCGGCCCACGCCTCCGTCTGCTTAGCCGCCCGCCAATGCGCCGGCTACCTCGATCACAATCGGGATCGGATGGACTACCCCGTCTTCCGCGCCAAAGGCCTCTGTACCTCTACGGGTGTCGTCGAGGCCGGCTGCAAGGTCGCTGTCGGTACCCGGCTGAAAAGGGCAGGGATGCACTGGACCACCTCCGGTGCCGACGCCATCATCGCCCTGCGCTGTTGCCGCCTCAGCAGTCGATTCGAGGACTTCTGGGAACGCTGGGCCGACCGTGCGGCCTGATCGCCCCCTCCCCGCCCTCACTTTTCAGCCGTGCGCCCGGGACTGACAGAGACTCGGTTTCTGGTGCCCTCCTTCGAGGACGGTGACAGTGCGATGCTGAGGGATATGGGGTTGGCTGGGGAACGCTACATCTCCCTTCCCCCGTGCAGGAGTACCGCACCGACAGCATTCGGATCACCTCACGGTACATCATCGCCCTCCTGATGCTCCCGCGGCGAGAAGGAGGTGAGCGAGGTTGAGCGCGACCTCTTCTCCGCTGGGACACCCTTCCTCCCACACCCCTCGCGCAGGATCGCTCGATGTGCGCGAAGAAGCAGGCGGCGAGGTGCGGCCGACGCCTCAGGCAGGTCGGCCTCGCGTCCACGGTCGAGGCGCTTGCGGTCCGGCGCGTCGTCATCATGGCCTCGGATTGCACGGGCATGCCGAAGCCCTTTGCGGCGAGGATGAAGCAGCTCGCCCCCCCGGTTTGAGACGGGAGAGCCCACGGCGTCCAGACGGGCTGCCCACTCCGCGGCGTCGGGGTGGACGCCGTCCCCGTACACCTGAGCATCTCCGACGACCGGGAGGCGACGACGAACGCGGCCTGGCTCCGGCTCGTCTGTGTCCCGTGCTGTGTGTTTCCGCGCGAAGGAATCGGATGTTGGAACTCCGTGTTCCCGGCGGGAGCGCACGACATCTGGCTCCAAGCGGCTGCGACGGTCAAGGAGCTCGAGCGTATATGCGGGGTGGGTGGCGCCGTACCTGAACTGGTCGTCTACGAGCGAATCGAAGTGGATGACGTGTTCAACGGTTTGCAGCGCTTGGACTCCTGATGTCAGATCTGGTTTTCAAATCACGAGACGGCCGCTTCGGCGCACGGCTCGGACCGGACCAGCTACGGCGCCTAGGTCGTTACCAGCGTGGTGCCGATACACTTGAGACAGGGGGGACTCTGATCGGCCGGTACAGCGTCGATCACAGGATGGCCATCATAGAGCGCATCACGGCCGCGCGCCTGATTTGAGAGCGGGTAGCACGTGGTTCAATCGCAGCGTCGAGGGTCTCCAGGGTCTCCTTGATCGTCTCTGGACCAGCCAAGAGACGCACTACGTTGGGGAGTGGAACTACCATCCGGCCATGACCACGGCGCCGAGCGGGCAGGATCTCAAGCAGCTTCGAGAGATTGCGGCGTCGTCGCGCTACAAACGCCCCGAACCCCTTCTCCTCATCCTGGGGAAGGGCAAGCCGATCGAACGCCATATACGAGTTCTTGTCGTGGGCGAGCGGGGGCGGTCGGTGTCTCTTGTCCCTGGGTCCCTAAGATTTCCAAGGCTCTTTTCACCCGTATCTCGGAGCAGTCGGTATCCCGAGAGGTCGTCGGCTGTACAGTGCGCCAAGGTATCTATTTTCGTTGTCCCATGCTGTCCCTAGATACCCGCGGAAAAGATCGTGCCAACGTAAATCTATGATATAGAGCTAGTTGCGGCTGTCCGCAGACGGAGGTGCCGAATGGGGTTCAAGGGGTCGCGG
>CALBDV010000785.1 GCA_937927565.1 uncultured Holophagales bacterium | reverse complement strand
AGGCCCTTCAGCGACCGCGCGGCGCGCGCACCGCACGACCACGGCGGTGTCCGCCGAACTTGTTCGGCGGCAGGGTGTCGCCGCAGCGAGCGTCAGCGAGTGGAGGCGAGGCCCCGGAGGCGCGCGGGGCCTGCGCGTAGCGAAGCGGAGCGCCTCATTTCAGCCGGCGCGGCCCAAAGCAGTTTTGGGCCGCGGGGCGCTGCACGGCGCGCGCCAGGAGGAGGTCCGAGGAGGTGCCTCTGGCGCGCGCCGTGTCCCGCGCCCGTACCTTCCTCGCCCCGCGCGACGAAGCCGCCGGGGGCGCCCTTTCGGGCTTTCCCCCGGCGGCCTCCGGGTTTGATTCGTGTTCTAAGGAGCGATCGATGGTCGATCGCTATAGTGGGACATCAAGACCCGAGCGGTCTGACTGGACCAAGTCTGATGGGCCACGGTCAGGCGCGGCGCGGCCGGCCAGCACAAAGAAGAGAAACGGGGCCGCCCCAAGAATCGGTCCCATCAGGAGTAGCGGCGAGATCAGCGCCACCTCTAGCGCCAGTCGCGCCCCAAGCCGTTCCTGTGCCTCCATGAATCTCGAAAGCCCTTGGAATTCGATCACCAAGAGCGAGAAGTGGACGATGAAGCTGAGCACGTAGCCGATGCCTGCCCCGAGAAGCGCCGCCATGAGCGGTCTCGGTGGTCGTCTCGCCCAAGCGAAGGAGAGACCGGAAAGCGAGATAAGGAGGAGGATGTGAAATAGGGGAAGGTACTCGGTGGGAAGCTTGCCCTTTGAGGACAGCCTCGCGATGAAGCGGTGTACACCGGCTAGCTCTGCGATGAGCAGGGCGAACAGGCAGACCGCTAGAGCGCGCAGGATAGGGCGTTCCACCACCCAGAACGCCAGCCGGCGAAGCGATCGGGACATCATCAGCGCCCGTTCCCCTGAAGCTGGAGATTCTGAATCTGTTGCCGACAGACGCCGGGTCGACCCGTTTCTCTGATGCCGCCGAACCGTCCCACTCCAGCGAGACATGCGCTTACGCTCGCGCTGCAAGAGAACCCTCTGGGATCGCCAATCGACTCCGCTCGCTTACGCAGCTCCTGTTCCTCGCAGCAGGTCGTGTCGAAGCAGAACATCTCGACTGGAGTGCCGCTCGCCGCATGGAAGGCAAAGTAGCCAGCCATCGTGAACTCTGATCCTTCGAAGAGGCCGCCCGAACCCCGCTCTCGCTGCCTGTAGCCGCCCGCCGGGTCATACAGGAAACGGGTTGGCTGAGAACAGCCTCCACCGGAGCTCGTACAGGGCCCGAAGACGACAAGTGCCGTGTGTGAGACATCGACGCCCGCGAGGCTATCTCGCGCGAAGATCACGCACGTGCGGAGGCCGCGAGGGTCCGTAGCGTTGACTGGATTGCTGTTTGCGTACTGGAAGAGGTTCGGCCCGCCCTTCAGTCCGATGGGATCTGGCTGAGAGTAGGCCCCCAGGTCCGGCCGATACCAGCGGAAGATGTTGTAGAAGCGGCCTGGCGAAGTGGACCGCTCCTCCTGCCCCGGGAACCGCAACGGCTGGTGGTCGGACGCCGTACCGGCCCGGTACCCGTACACGTTCCCGAACGGCTCGTGCTCTACGCGCCACGTGATCGCTCCGGCGGCGTTCGTCTGGAGGAGCGGCGTGCCGAGGTGGTCCGTGACGGTGTAACGAAGAGCGCTGCTGTCGCCCACCTTTTCCTGCGCGACCGGCTTCCCGCCGAGCCACACGTACTCGTAGAGCGGAGCGGGCGTCGAGGTCGACGTGTTCGTCTCGGCCAGGAGCGACAGCTCCGGTGAGTAAAGAAATACCCTTCTCGAGGTCGTGGACTCCCTGAAGTACCCCGCCACGTCGACGATCGTCTGGGCGGGAGACGTCGACGAGTTGAAGACCGTCAGGTCGCCCAGGAGCGACAGGCCCAGGAGCCCGTTATTGGCCCGGGTTTTTCCCGCCGAGAAGGAGATGGTCGACGTGACCGGCTTCGGTATGTCCGAAGGGAAGAGCGCCAGGAAGCCCGTGGTCGAGGGCCCTGCGACGGTCACGTTCAGGGCGACGGCACGGGCCGCAGACGCGATGCCACACTGTCCCTGAAAGGTGAAGCTCCGCGAACCTCCCGCTGGAATGTTGGGCCCGCCATACGGGCCATCGGGGTTTCGCGTGTCGATGACTCGGCAAGGTGTGATCGTGAAAAGCCCCGAGCCCGAAGCGACCTCCTCGGCGACGCGGATGCCACGCGCGTCGTACCGGAACGCGCTCAGACCGGAGGCCGAGAGGGAGTTGCGGGAGGAGTAGAGAGAGGAGCCCGGGCCGAAGGCCGTCTCGTTTCCGGCACTGTCGCGAAGGAGCGAGGTGAAGGTCCCCCCTTCGGTGGTCGAGGCCAGACGGGACGTCGTCTTCCCCGACACGACGTCGTAGGCGTATGTGACGCTGCGCGAGCCGAGGGTGAGTGCCGTCCGATTACCGAGAGCGTCGTAGGCGTACGTCCCCGTACCCCAAAGGTGGGGCGCCCCGGAGGTTGGTGTGGTCGCCGTCGTGAGACGGTTGAGGTCGTCGTAGACGAAGGTGCGGCTGTAGGAGGTGTTGCCGTTGTCGGTGCTCCCGGTGATGTTGCCGAGGGCGTCGAGGGCGTAGGTGTAGGAGACCGCTGCGCCGACCGAGCCGCCCGTGAGCGCGAGTGAGTCTGGCTGGTAGCGCTCGTTCCACGCCGCCGTCCTTGTCGTGCCGTTGCCGAAGGCGAGGGACTTCTCCGGGCCGTACGGTTCGTAGGCGGCCGAGGAGACGTACGTCGTCCCGCCCGACACGGCGGAGAGGGGGCGATCGGCGAAGTCGTAGGTGTACGTCACGATGCGACCCGAGGGATAGGTTACGCGCGTTCGGTTGCCGTTGGCGTCCGTCCCGAAAGAGAGGGCGTAGGCGGTTCCGAGAATCGTCTGCGTTTCACTCCGCGGGAGGCCTCTACGATCCCACGTGTAGGTGGTCGAGGTCGTCGCCGTACCGCCTTCGGACACCGACGCGCTCTTCAGCCGACCTTTGCCGTAGCTCGCGACCGCGTCGTCGTACGTGTTCGTGACGAGCTCAGTGGTTCGTCCCGCTCGGGCCGACGAAGCGGTCAGGAGGCGACCTGCGCCGTCGTACGTCCGCGTGGTGACCGCCGTGTTGACGTCGGTCGAGGTCAGGAGGTTGCCGGCCTCGTCGTATTCGTAAGTCGTCGCGCCGGTCATCGGAGACGTCTGGCTCCGCAGGCGCCGGAAGTCATCCCAGACCCAGGTGGTGACGTTCCCGTTTGGGTCCGTCAAAGAGGTCAGACTGTCGTGGACGTCGTAGCCGTAGGTCGTGCCCACATCCGGCTTGCTCGCGAGCGGCATCTTCTGCGTTACGGTCCACAGGCGACCGAGGGCGTCGTAGGTGTAGATCGTGTTTGGGTCGATGTGGCGCTCGTCCTTGACCGAGGCGAGGAGTCCTCCGCCGTCGTAGGCGTACGCGATGGTCTTCGAGTCCGCCGGCAGGGGAACGGGGAAGAGCATCTGCCAGAGGCGGTTCTTCGTGTCGTAGGCGTACTTCTCGCTCCGGCGCGTCGACCAGGACGGACACACGGCGGCCGGGGTGGTACAGACCTGCGCTTCCTCCCGCGTCTTCCCGCCGATGTCATTCAGGGTCAGGAGCAGGCGCTCCTGTTGGAGGCCGGCGGAGTCGAGCCGGATCGTCTCGGTGAGGCGGTTCGTGCCGTCCGCGTAGACGTAGGCGAGCGCGTTCCCGCGCGGGAGGGTCATCCGGGTCAGCCGGTCGCGCGTGTCGTACGTGTATCCCGTGACGTAGTCAGCGGGCTCCGGATCGCCCGCGACGGGCTTCACGGTGCGGCTCGTCGTTCGTCCTCGAGGGTCAGTGACGAGTTCCGTGATGACGCCGTTCGGATCAGTCGTCGTTCGGGCAGTGCCGTACACGTCGTAGTTCTCAAGAGTCGTCGCGAGGCCCACTGTGTCTGTCACGGTGTGGAGGCGACCCGTAATCGCCGAGACGGGCGTGTCGGCGAAGTACCCGTAGCCGGTTATGTCGATAGTCCCGGGCCGGGGGCCGTTTACGGAGAGGAGGCGATGCTTTGCGTCGAAGGTCTGGGTGGAGATGTAGGTCTGGGCGCCGACGCCGGGGATGGAGCCATTCTCCGTAACCGTCAAGACGGTCTCGCCCGCAGTCCATCCTCGCGTCGTCGACCGCGTGCCGGAGACGACAGAGGGCTCCGTCTTCGTCGTCCAGAAAGACGGCCACGCCGGGTAGGCATAGAGCCAAGTCGTCGTTCGCGCAAGACTCGTTGCCTCGGCCTCGATCATCGAGGTGAGGTTGCCGCTCGTGTCGTACCCGAAGTGCGTCAGCGTGCCGCGACCGTCCGTGACGGTCTCAACATGGTTGTCGGCGAGGTACGTGAAGACCTGCGAATCGCTCGAGGCGCCGCCGCAGCTGCTGCACGGTCCGTCGATCCGCGTCGGGAGCCACCGGCCACCCTGGTAGCCGAGCGAGAAAACGGAGACCTGGGAGGTCGTGGAGTCGATTCGGTGGGTGACGCGACGCTGGCCGGGGAGAGGTGTGTCGTACTCGACGAGGACGTAGTTCCTCTGGCCACCCTCCGAGTACGAGGTCGCGCCGCGCCCCTGAGCGTCGTAGGTGTGCCCTTCGAGGAGCTTCGGCGTGTCATCGCTGACCGCAGCGAGACGGTTTCCTCCGTCATAGGCGAGGGAGCGCCAAGGGTTGCCGGAGGCATGGAAGGGATCCCGAATGGAGTAGAGGAGAGCGGGCGTACCGCTGGAGGAGAAGGTCCAGACGCGATTCGTCGTATCGGGGATGGTGACCGACTGGAGGCGGCCTGACGAATATGCGAGAGCGAGCTGTCTGCCCGCGCCGTCCGTGAGAGTGGTGAGGCTGCCCGAGGTGTAGGTGCCGGAGATCGCGTTGCCCCACCGGTCGCGGGTCGACTTCCAGCGCCCGGTCGCCTGGTCGAACGCGGTGACGGTGCCCGCGAGGTCTGTCAGCCGGTACTCGCTCGTCCCGGCGTCAGCGGTCACGGTGCCTCGTAGCTCCGCCGGGCGAGACGCAGCCCAGACGGAGCCGTTCGCGGTGTACTCGTGCTCCCGGCCGTCGGACGTGTAGTGGTAGAGGCGGTTCGTGGACGGAATCGGGACCAGGAGCTGGTTGTAGGGGTGGGTCCATCCCTTTCCGAGCGGTTCGGGGACAGTGATGCCAGTGTAGGAGAGGGCGCTCGAGTGGTAGGTGAGGTCGAAGGCGAGAGAGAGGGGAGCCTGCTGGACCGTGAAGAGCGGGATCGTCGTCGTCACATCGCCGGAACCGACGTTGATCGGCAGGCCGACACCGGTCCCCGCCGCGCGGCCGTCACCGCCAGCAGGGCAGGATCCGCGGTCGGGGGTGCCGCAGGGCTGTACCGCCGTAAGGAGCAGGTCCCCGGTGGTTACCGACGCGGTCACGTTGCCCTGAACAAGGTACTGTATGACCGCCTCGTATGTCGCCGACCCCGGACACGCGATATCGATCCCCGTGTCCCAGGTCCCGTGGTCGTAGTAGATCCACGCTTCGGCGACCGGCCAGCCCGCCGCGCGGAGCTGAAGCTTGTCGGTGGTGTATGTGATGTCGTTGTTGGCTGTGTACGAAGGCGGCCAGTCGCCGGTGTTCTTGCAGTAGAAGTTCGGGGCGTCGTAATCGACGAGGACGCGACGTCCCTGAAGGCGAAGCGTGACGGAGGGTGCCGGGCTTCCCGAGGGGACGGTGAAGCTCCCGTTGCAGGGAGGAACGCTTCCCGTCGGCAGAGTCGGGTACCAGGTACTGTTCGGGCTCCGAACAGCCCGTCGAACCTGGCTGGTTCGGGAGCCTGCGCTCGTGCCCGGGTCCGTCCATCCCGCGGGGCCCGTCGGATCAGGGCGGCAGTTGTTCGGTTGCACTCCGTACCCTGTCCCAGGCCAGAAGCCGCCGTTCGGGCAGTCAACGCCCTGGGCGGCGTTCGTCGTAGCCATTGCGGCAAGAAGGGCGCCCATTGCGAGAACAGGTCGCAAGAGTCCCGGGCGGGGGGCGGACTGAACGAGGCGAGTGACCGGGGAAACCCTCCACCCCGTCTTGACGTCGTTGAACATCCGCGCTCCTCCTGGGCCGGCGGCCTGGGCCGTCGCCTCTCTTCTAAGCTGCGCGAGAGGCGAATAACTACAACAGGCAGAGGCGAGAAAGTTGAGGAACGCGGACTGAGAGGTGGTCGCAGAAGCCGTCCAGGCAGGATGGACGCTGACGTCTGGGGCGCGGGTGGTCAGTTGCCTACCCCCCGCGGGCCTTCGTCATGTAACCCCAAGGGGCAACCGGCGCCTCGGGTTCCCGAGAGCCTCACCGTCAACCGGACGACCTCGGCCGCGACTTGGTCGCGATCGTCCGGGACGAGGCCTGGCGAGCCTCAGGCCTTCTTTGACTGCGCCAGGGCGATCGCGGCCTCGACGCCCTGCGCGGCGAGGACCTTCTTGATCTTCGCCTTGTTCGCGGCGG
>CALBDV010000784.1 GCA_937927565.1 uncultured Holophagales bacterium | reverse complement strand
GACGCGCATAGGCCTGGATTCGCGGCTCTCCGAGAGGGAGGGCGTGCGCGCCCGGCGACGAGCCTACGTCCGCGCCGCCGTTCCAGGTGTAGAGAAGGCCGGTGGCCGGGTCGAAGGCCATGCCCCCGTCCCAGGGGCCATGAACGACCGAGAGAAGCCGAGCGTCTTCCTTGTCGCCGGGCGGATCTCCTGACGGATCCCGGACGTCCCAAACAAAGACCGCCGATTCCTGAGCACCCTGCCGAAGGACGTAGCCACCACCGAGAAGCCGATCGTGCTCCCGGTCGAGGAGGAGCTTGTAGACCGTCGCGCCCTTCGGAAGGCCGAGCCGGCCGCGCCTGCTGAACACCCTGTCCGTGAGGTCGTAGACGAGGACCCCAGCCTCTCCGAGGGAGTAGAACCCGAGGTCGGTCAACGTGTCGTCGGGCTCGAGGTGATCGGGAAAGACGACGACGTCCTTCGTCCAGGTTCTGAGCCCGGCCGCAACGTTCATGAGGTTGTCGCGCCCCCCCTCCATGAGGTCGGGGGACTGAATAAGCGAGGTCGATCGAATTGCTCCGAACCGGTGCAGGGGCGTGTAGACATCCACCTGCGGGTAGCCTGTTTCGGACGGCGTCGCACCCGGCTGGCTTCCAAGAATCGCGATCGACGTCGTCTGCCATAGGGCCGAGTCGCCCGGCAGGCCGGCGAGCTCCTGCCCCTCGTATGTCGAGAGGCGCCGTCCGCACTGGGTCGTCCGCCCTTCCATCTCCGGAGCGTTCGACGGAGTCGGAGTCCGGTAGAAGCGATTGAGGTCAACGACGGAGATGCCGCTTCCGACGATTGCCACGTATCCCCAGGCTCTCTGGTTGTAGCGGATGCGCAGCTCGTCGCTCTCGCGGGCCCGGATCCCCCGGGCTATCTCGGTCCCGGCAGGACCGCCCCACGACGGGTCGAGGAGATCGAACGACCAGGTTTGCCCGGTGGTCAGGTTGTCGATGGAGACGCGGCGGAACCGGTCGTTTCTCGGCTCGCCGAGGCAGACCACGGGCCGCGGAAATGGCCTGACTTGCGGAGGTGCGTTCAGGGCGAGATCGATCGAGAAGGTCTGGAAGCCCTGAGCATCCTTCGTAGAGGGCTCGCTCCCGCCGTGCCGTGCGTAGAAGTCCGGGAACGCGAGCGATCCCCCGTCGGGGTTCTCGTCCTGAACGAGGATCTCCATCTTCACGGGGATCCCCTGAGGCAGGGAACCTACGTAGGAAAGATACTCCTGGCCGAGAAGCGCGGAGGCGCTGCCGATATTGAGTGCCGTTCGGACACCGCCGAGCACCGGGACGACGCAGCCGACGCCTTCGAAAGCGGGAGGCAGGGTGCAGGAACAGGGCGGTCTCCCGGTCCCAGGGTCGTCGTCGCACTCGGGAGGGGGCGGAGAGCTCTGCCCCGGGCCGGCGCGGAGGAAGTCCTCGACCCGCGCAGCCTTGACGGCCCAGCTCGCGCCTTCGAGGACGCTGAAGAAGATCCGGCCGTGACCGTCCGTGGCGAGCGTCCGCATCTGGGACGCGGACCCCGAGAGGACGGCGAGCGGCGTGATCGGGATCTTCGGCGGAGATCCGGCAGGCGATCCGGTCGTATCGAGCGCGACGAGCTTGCCGGTGGCCGAGGCGACGAAGAGGGTGTTCCCGACCCGGAGCATGTCGCGAGACAGGTCCGTGTCACCGAGTACCCCGGGCGCGCTTTCGGCGACGGACTCTTGCGGTTGCTTCCTCGTTGCGAAGACGAAGCTCGTCGGGCCGACGTAGGCGCGGTTTGGAGGGGTGCTGGCGAGGAGATCTCCGGCCTTGAGTGAAAGCTCGAAGAGATGGCCTTTCGGAAGTCGGCCGTCGAGCTTCACCCAGAGCTGAGTCCCCTGCGGCGACAGCTCCGAGGTTGCAGGGACCTCGGCTGCGCTGGGGCCGCAGGAGGGCGTGCCGCGGGGAGGAAGCTCGCCACAGTCGACCAGGCGGGCGGGAGCTCCCGCTGGCTGCTGCACCTTCCGGTCGAAGGAGAGCTTCAGGACGTCCGTCCCGTCCGGGTCGAGATCGCCCGGCGTTACGACGAGCAGCAGCTCGTCTTGCGGGGTTGCCGGCAGGCTAAGGAGAGAGAAGGTCCCGTCCTGAACTGTGCGAGTCGTTCCGTTCCCAGAGCCCTCCCGGAGGTTGACCAGCAAGAGGCGGGTTTCATCGGCCAGCGGG
>CALBDV010000783.1 GCA_937927565.1 uncultured Holophagales bacterium | reverse complement strand
GGAAACTCGCGTCGGGGGTTTCGAGCTACTCCCGCCCTTCCGTGTCGGGGCATCGCCCTCGCTAAGCCTCTGGTCGCTTCAGGCTTGCGGCTCGATTAGCTGCGGACTCGTGTCGGATAGCCCCGAAGACCCGTGGGGGCTGTGCCTCGGGATTACCGACGGTCCGTGCTCGGCCGTGGCGGATTCGATCAAGGGCGCCTTTGAAGGGGCGAAGGATGCGGTGCGGAGCGGCCTGGGTTCGGGCGCGGGGAGCGTCGCGATCGACGCCGTCGTTTCGACGGGCCTTGACGTCGTAGACACGTTCCTGGTCGATCCGCTGCGGGCCGGGGAGGCCACTGGGACAGCGATCGGCAATGATGCCGGGGCGCTAGACATGACTCTGGCGGTGGTGCAGGACGTCGGGCGTGGTGCCGCGCTCGCTGGTGGGGCTGGCAGCGCGGCGAAGGCTGCTTCTCGGGGCGTCCGTGCAGCGACCCGCCTTCCGGGGGCTGCAGGTGCAGCTGCCCGCACCGTAGGGTCCTCGGCAATGTCGAGAGCGCTCACGGCGAACGTCGGTGGCTCTCGCGGCTTCTCCCTCTTCAGTGAATTCAAAGGCCACCTCGGGGAAGGCCTGACTTACGCGGAGCGATTCCTGCGTGGCGAAAAGATCGTCGGGAAGCAAATAACGATGACTGCAGGCGGTGGAAGAGCGCGCTGGGATCTCTTGACGCAGAACCGCTTCAATGGGCAGCTAAAGGCAGTGGAAGCCAAGCTCGGTAGAACGGCCGAACTGAGCAGACAGCAGCCCGTGGTTGCGAGTGCCATCGAGGCTACGGGGAGAGCAGTCGTGCGCGGGCGGAAGGGGGTAGCGTCTCTTCGCTCGATTGGTATCGAAGGCGGATCCGTTCGATCGGGAGTACCACTTCAGAACCTGGCATTCGTCGAGCAGCGCTTCTCCTTCGTCGAGACCCTGCTCGAGAACCCGATACTCCCGGGACTGATCCTGCAAGGGGCGACGCATGGGCTTGATGAGTAATCTCTTCGGCCGTCGGTATCTCGCCTTCCTAGCGCTCTTGGACGAGAAGGACGGTCACTTGTGGTCGTCCTCCCGTTGGAGCGGCGAGGTACTCCCATCCCTGATGCTTCTCGAGAAGTACTGGACTGAGGGGGCGCCCTCGATTCACGTGAGGCAGACAGACAAGCGGGGTAAGCCGGTCCCTGGTGGACCCTACGCGCTTGACAGGAAGTGCGCTGGGGACTGGGCGCAGCCGAAGGGTGATGCCGATAACCGGGTGTTCATCGACCTGCAGGTGTTCTACCCCAAGAAGGCGGCTCTACAGCACAAGGACCCGGAGCTCTACCTCCAGATGGCGTCGCTCAAGTTTGAGGAGCGGCAGGCCGCCTCGTATTCACAGTACGTACTGCTGCTCTCGAACCCTAAGTGGCGAGGCACCGCCGATGGTGGCGTCGGCTTGGTAGAAGCTCGGATCCGTAGCCTTTCTGGAGTGAGAGCCTGCTACAGAGCATCACTGGGCATGCGAACGCTGAACTCACTCGAATCCGTATTCAGAGAGACGTTTCTCTACCGCGGGATTCTCGACGTAGCGCTCCCGGAACTCGAGAAGCTGCCGCATAGATGGGAAGCTCTCTGACCGGGGCGTAGGGCTGGGGGCCGCACTCGTGTCCTACGGACTCTGCGAAGAGAACGCCGAGGCCGAGCACGACACGGCGCCAGCGGGCGCCGTGGAGGGGAGCCGCCCCCGGCGGCTCCGGCGCGCGGGGCGAGGAGGGTACGGGCGCGAGCACGGCGCGCGCCAGAGGCACCTCCTCGGACCTCCTCCTG
>CALBDV010000782.1 GCA_937927565.1 uncultured Holophagales bacterium | reverse complement strand
AGGGTCAGCGCGGCGAGCTGCCGGTCGAGGCTGTGGCGCACCTCGCGCGTCGCCGTCCAGGCGAGCGGCATGTTCTGCTCGCCGCTCACGACCATCCCGCGGCGAATCGCCCCGGAACGGATGAGGCCCTGAAGGACCCAGATTCCGTTCAGGAGCCCGGCGCAGGCGTTGACGACGTCGAAGACGAGCGCCTTCCTCGCGCCGACCGCCCGGCGTACGAGGACGGCCGTGGCGGGCTCGAAGCTGAACTCGTCCGGCCGGTGGTGCTTCGAGATGCTGGTGCAGACGATCGCGTCGAGGTCCTCCGCCGCGTAGCGGGACATCGCCAGGGCCCGCCGGGCCGCCCCGATCGCGAGATCGCCCGCGTACTCGTCGACGGCCACGCGCCGCTCCACGATGCCGGTGATCTTCTCGAGGTCGAGGCGCGGGCGACGCCGGCACTCCGCGAGGAGCTCCTCGGTCGTCAGGGTCTTCTCGGGCAGCTGAATGCCCAGACTCTCTATCTTTATTTTCTGGGGCATCCGTCGCTCGGCCGCCCATGGTATCGCGGGCCGGACGATCCCTACCGGAAGAGCCTTTCGACTCCTTCCCGGAACGACACGACGGGCTCGTAGCCCAGCTCGCGCCGCGCCCTGGCGAGGTCGTAACGGGCGTGGCACGAGACGAACCGGACGCCGTAGCGGGTGAGTGGAGGCGGGTGGCGCAGGCGAAGCGTGCTCGCCAGCACCTCGACCAGGGCAGCGGCGCCGAGAACCGCCCAGCGGGGCAGCGAGACGCGGGGCCTCTCGACGCCCAGGGCGTCGGCGATCGCGTCGATCGCCTCGTGCGCGGTGATCTCCTCGCCGTCCGTCACGTGGTAGAGCTGCCCGGCCGCCGCCCGGGTCTCTGCCGCCAGGACGAGCCCGAGGACGAGGTTGTCGACGTACGAGAGCCCGAGGAGGTTCCGGCCGCCGTCGACGTACGGCATTGCGCCGCGGCGGAGGAGCCGCACGATCCGGGGAACGACGTTCGGATCGCCCGGTCCCCAGATCGCCCCGGGCCGGACCACCGTCGTCGACAGGCCGCCCTTCCCGTGAGCCTCCCGAACGTACCGCTCGCCTTCGAGCTTGCTCTCCGTGTAGAAGTCGCCCGAGGCCGGGAGTGCGGTCGGGGTGCTCTCGGAGAGGACCCGTCCGTCCCGCGGCAGGCCCAGGACCGTGAGCGAGCTCAGGTGGACGAGCCGGCTCACGCCCGCCTCCCGGCAGGAGGCGACGACGTTCCGGGTCCCTTCCGCGTTCGCCCGGAGGAAGGTGTCGCGCGGGCCCCAGTCCGAGACCCTTCCGGCCGCGTGGAAGACGACGGCGACGCCGCTCGCAGCGCGGACGAGAGAACGAACGTCGGCGAGGTCCCCGCGGACGACCTCGACGCCGAGCCGCTCGAGGGCGTCGAGCCCCGAGGTCCGGCGGCTGAGAGCCCGGACGCGGTAGCCGCGTTCGACCAGCGCCGTCGCGAGGTGGCTCCCGAGGAAGCCCGTAGCGCCGGTGACGAGCACCGTCGGACGTTCTCCCGCGCCCCGAGGGACGTTTCCCTCCGCCTCTCCCTCCGTCACGAGCCGACTCTACGCCTGCCCGCCCACCGCGCGGCGCACGCGACGCGGCCTATTCCGCGAACGCCTGCTGCTCGGTCCTCGAGATGATCTCGTCCTTCAGGGCGTCGGAGAGGTCGCAGAAGTA
>CALBDV010000781.1 GCA_937927565.1 uncultured Holophagales bacterium | reverse complement strand
CGCCCGAGGAACGCGACGAGCATCAGGCCGATGGCGATCGCCGACGGCGCCTCGACGTACCCGGGCCACCGCGGCAGGAGAGCGCCGGCGATCCCGGCGAGGAGTCCCGCGCCCGTGGGGAGACCGAGGCGCACCGCGAGCCACGGCAGCATCCCCCACATCGCTCCGTGGCACGCGATCAGGACGAGCCAGGTGACGTAGCCCGCCGCGAGGGTCGGGCCGAGCAGGTGGTAGATCCCGGCGAAGAGCGCCGGGTGGAACGGCGGCACGTGTGCCGTCGGGCCGGTCGGCAGTCCGTACGGGTCGGCGAACGTCCCCTTCTCGTAGAGCGTCATCGCGACGGCCGTCACCTCGAACCGGGTGTGCGGCGCCACATGCCGGGCGTCGAGAAGCGTCAGGAAGAAGCCGTGGAGGCCGACGTGGAGGAGGAAGATGAGGAGGAAGCCTCGCCACGGCGTGGCAAAGGCCTTCGCGCCGTGACCGACCGCGCGGTCCGAGGTTCTTCGCGACATCCCCGGTCCTCCGCGGCCATTCTGCGCCGAGGGAATGCCTGCGCCGAGGATTGCAGTGCGAGAACCCACCCCGGGAGAGAATCCGCGTCGATGCCCGGTGCCCGCTCCAGCTCGACGATCGTCATCCGCGGTGCACGCGAGCACAACCTCAGGGGCTTCGACGTCGAGATTCCGCGCGGGAGACTGACCGTCGTCACCGGCGTCTCCGGCTCCGGGAAGTCCTCGCTCGCCTTCGACACTCTCCTCCGCGAAGGGCAACGCCGCTTCCTCGAGCTGATGCCGTCCTTTGCGCGGCAGTTCGCCGGCGGCTTCCGCCGGCCCGAGGTCCGCGGCATCGACGGGCTCGGACCCGCGATCGCCGTCGGGCAGAACGTGAGCCTCGGCAACCCGCGTTCCACCGTCGGCACGATGACCGAGGTGTGGGACCTACTGCGCCTCCTCTACGCGCGCCTCGGCGAGGCCCCGCCCGGCGTAACGCTCTCGCGCGGGCTCTTCTCGTGGAGCGGCGAGGGCGCCTGCCCCGCGTGCAAGGGACTCGGGCTCGAGGACCGGCTCGACCCGGAGCTCCTGGTCGCCGACCCTGGAAGGACGCTCCGCGGTGGGGCTCTCAGGGTCTCGACGCCGAACGGCTACCTGATGTACTCGCAGGTGACGCTCGCGGTGCTCGACGAGGTGCTGCGTGCGCACGGCGGCTCGGTCGACGTCCCGTGGCGGGATCTCTCCGACGAAGCGCGCGGCGTGGTCCTCCACGGATCGAACCGGGTTCTCGTCCCATTCGGCAAGCACCCGCTCGAGAACCGGCTGAAGTGGACGGGCATCACGGCCCGGCCCCGGCAGGACGGCCACTACCGCGGGCTCCTCCCGGTCATGGAGGAGATCCTCCGCGGAAAGCGCAACGACTCGATTCTCCGCTTCGTCAGGACGAGCTCCTGCCGCGCCTGCGACGGCACGCGGCTCGGGCCCGAGGCCCGCTCGGTGCGCTGGCAGGGCCACTCGATTGCGGGGCTGGCCCGCCTCACGGCCCGCGAGCTCCACCGCCGGCTCTCGGACATCGCGGTTACCGGTGCCGTCCTCGCTCCGATCCGCGCGGACCTCCTCGCGCGCTGCGCGCTGATGGAGGAGCTCGGCGTCGGCTACCTCTCGTTCGACCGCGCCGCGCCGACCCTCTCGATCGGCGAGGGGCAGCGCCTGCGCCTCCTCACCCTCGCACTCGGTGAGCTGCGCGGCCTCGTCGTGGTTCTGGACGAGCCGAGCGCCGGCCTGCACCCGCACGACGTCTCGCGTCTGCTCGGTGTCCTCCGCCGCTTGTGCGACCGGGGCCAGACGGTCGTCGTGGTCGACCACGACGCGCAGCTCGCCCTCGGCGCCGACTGGCTCGTCGACCTCGGCCCCGGCCCCGGGGCGGCGGGCGGAAAGCTGCTGTTCGCCGGCCCGCCGGACGGGCTTCTCGGCCCGGACGGTCCCGACACGCCCACCCGCCGATGGCTGCGGGAGGAGACCCGCGCCGAATCACCGCGTTCGCGACCTGCGGTCGAGGGAGCCGGGCTCTACTCGCTCGACGGACTCTCCCGGCACACCGTCGTCGACGCCTCCCTGGTCCTTCGACGCCGGGCGATCAACCTGGTCACGGGAGTCGCCGGCGCCGGCAAGACCTCGCTGCTCGCCGCCACGGTCGATCGACTGCGGCTCGAGGGCCCGTTTCCGAGAATCGTCACGGTCGATGCCGATCCGATCGGCCGCACCCCCCGCTCGAATCCCGCGACCTACACCGGCGCCTTCGACCACGTTCGCGACCTCTTCGCCGCGACGCCCGAGGCCCGGGCGCTGGGCTTCGGCAAGGGCCACTTCTCGTTCAACACGGCCGGGGGCCGGTGCGAGTCCTGCGAAGGCGCCGGGGTCCACGAAGTCGGCATGCGGTACCTCGGCTCGGTCGACCTCGTCTGCGACTCCTGCGGGGGCCGGCGCTTCCACCCCGACGTCCTCTCCGTGCGGCTGGACGGGCAGACCATCGCGGACGTCCTCGCCGGCAGCGTCGAAGAGGCCGCCGGGCGCTTCCGCGGCCACAGGAAGCTCGCCCGCATCCTCGACGCGCTGGTCGACCTCAGCCTCGGGTACCTTCCGCTCGGGCAGAGCGCGACGACGCTCTCCGGGGGCGAGGCGCAGCGGATCAAGCTTGCAGCCGAGCTGGCGAAGGCGACGAGCCCGGCCCTCGTCGTTCTCGACGAGCCGACGACCGGCCTCCACGCAGCCGATGTGACGGTCCTCGTAGCGGCGTTCCGGCGCCTCTGCGCGGCGGGGCACACGCTCCTCGTGGCCGATCACGACCTCGACCTCGTCCGGGCCGCCGACCGGATCACCGAGCTCGGACCCGGCAGCGGACCAGATGGCGGTCGTGTCGTCGTCGCGGGAACCGTCGACGAGATCGCGACGTGCGCCCAGGCGCCCACCGGCGCCGCGCTCCGCGGGGAGTTCGGCGTCCTGCCGGCCACCGACGGGAATGCTGCGATCCGGCGCGGACCGGGCACGGTCGCCGCTGCGCCCGAGGACGCCCCACTCGAGGTGACCGGCGTCACCACGCACAACCTGCGCGGCGTCTCGGCGACCTTCCCTGTTCCGGGATTCACCGTCGTGACCGGCCCCTCCGGCTCCGGCAAGTCCTCGCTCGTCTTCGACACGCTCCTGGCCGAGTCGCAGGCGCGCTTCGCCGACCTCGTCTCTCCCTGGGCGCGTCGCTTCCTCCCGATGCGCGGCGGCGCGGAGCTCGAGTCCGCGCGGAACCTCCGTCCCGCCGTCGCCGTCCCCGCGCAGCCGGGGCGACGCAACCCTCGCGCGACCGTCGGGACGGTGACCGAGATCGACGAGCTGCTCCGTCTCCTCTTCGCGAGGGCCGGCTCCAGGCCGTGCCCTCGCTGCGGCCGCGAGGCCTCTGGACCGGCCTGCGCGTGCGGCGAAAGGCTCGAGCCGCTCTGGGCCTCCGATTTCTCGCCGCACACCGAGCGCGGAGCGTGCCCGGAATGCCGGGGACTGGGCTTCGCCCAGGTCTGCGATCCGTCACGGCTCGTGACCCGCCCGGACCTGCCCCTCGGCGGCGGCGCGATCGACGGCACGCGTTACGGCGCCTATCTCGCCGAGGCCGACGGCCAGCACATGGCGACCCTCCGGGCCGCGGCCGAGGCCCTCGACGTGCGGGTATCGGGTCCCTGGCGCGACCTCTCCCCCGCGGCGCAGCAGCTCGCGATGACCGGTGCGGGCGAGCGGCTCTTCGAGGTCGAGTGGAGCTACCGGCGCGGAAAGCGCAGCGGCGTCCATCGGTTCCAGGCCCGCTGGACCGGGTTCGCCCGCCTCGTCGAGACCGAATACGAAAGGGTCCACGCGGACGAGCGCGGCGAGGAGCTGGAGCCGCTCCTCGTCGACCGTCCCTGCGCTGGGTGCGGTGGCGAGCGGTTGAAGCCCGAGGCCCGCGCCGTCACCTTCGCCGGGCTCCGGGCCCCCGAGGCGGCGCAGCAGGAGGCCGACGCGCTCGCGACGTGGCTCGACGGGCTCGACGTTCCGGACTCGAGCGATTCCCCCACCGCCGCATCCCATACCCTCCTCGCCGCGACGAGCCCGATCCGCGCCGACCTTCGGCGTCGCGTGCGGGCGCTCCGCGACGCCGGCCTCGGCTACCTCGCGCCCGAGCGTGAGCTGGCGACGCTCTCGGGTGGCGAGGCTCAGCGCGTGAGGCTCGCGGCCGCGCTCGGCGGCGGTCTGGCCGGCGTGACGTACGTCCTCGACGAGCCGACGAGGGGGCTTCACGCACGGGACACGGCCCGGCTGGCCACCCTCCTGCAGGGCCTTTCGGAGGCCGGAAATGCCGTGGTCGTCATCGAGCACGACTCCGTTCTCGTCAGGGCCGCGGACCACGTCATCGAGCTCGGCCCCGGCAGCGGTCCGGAGGGCGGGCTCATCGTCGCCTCCGGCTCGCCGTCGGCCCTCGAGGCCGACCCGTCCACGTACACCGGGCGTCTCCTCGCTCCTGCGAATCCCGTCGCGCGAAGCTCCCGGCGCCCCCTCTCCCCTGGTGTCACGATTCGGAGCGCCCACCGTCACACGCTGAAGGACCTCGACGTGGAGATCCCGGCCGGCGGGCTCGTCGTCGTCGCCGGCGTCTCCGGCAGCGGCAAGTCGACCCTCGTCCTCGAGGTCCTCGCCCCTTCGTTGCGGGCGGCATTCCGCGGCGCGTCTCCCGTCGGCTGCCGCGCGCTCGACCTCCACGCGCCGATCGTGGAGGTCCTCGCTTCCGAGCAGGAGACCCTCGCCGTCGGCGGCGGCAGCACGGTGGCGACGCTCGCCCGGGTCGCCGAGCCCCTGCGTCGGCGCTTCGCAGCGACACCCGAAGCCCGAGCGCGCAGGCTGGCGGCGAAAAGCTTCTCGTCCAGCTCGGCTGGCGGTCGTTGCGAGACCTGCGCGGGCCGGGGCGTCGTCACCGTCGCGATGGACCTCCTCCCGGACGTCACCGTCGGGTGCGAGGCCTGCGGCGGGCGGAGGTTCTCGGATGACGTCCTCGCTTGCCGTCTGCACGGCCGAAGCCTCACGGACATCCTCGACGCTCCGGTCGGCGCTGTCGCCTCCTGGTTCGCCGACGACCGCCAGATCGCCGCTCCTCTTCGGGCCCTCTGCGAGATCGGCCTCTCCTACCTGAGCCTCGGTCAGGAGGCCGCCGCTCTCTCCTCGGGCGAGCGGCAGCGGCTCCGGCTGGCGCGACTCCTCGCCGAGCCTCACGCCGGCCGAGCGGCGATCCTTCTCGACGAACCGACGCGTGGCCTCGGGCTGCCGGACGTCGACCGGCTGCTCCGCGCACTCGGCCGGCTCGCGG
>CALBDV010000780.1 GCA_937927565.1 uncultured Holophagales bacterium | reverse complement strand
GTCTCGCCGGTCTTGAACGAAAGGCTCGCCGCGGCGATCCGGCCTTCGCCGAGCCATCCGCGCACCGTCGCCTCGTCGATCGGTCCGTACTGCTGTCCGTCGCCCCCGATGACGTAATACATGGCGTTCCTCTCACTCCCCGAAACGTCAAACGCGCGAAGAAGGTTTCCGCGCCGGGCGGAATCGTACCGGAAGGCGCTCCTTCGACGTGACTTCCGTCTCGGTTGATAGCTCGCCGGGCCGGAGGGCCGTGGCCTCCGGGGTTGGCCGGGGTAGCATGAGACGTCCTCGCAGGACGTCCAGATCATGATCCGCCCTCGCTCCGCCGCCCCAGTCTCACCCGCCGAACGGCGCCAGAAGCTCCTCGGCGCCGAGCGGCCGACGGAGACGTTTGGCCGCCCGGGACGCCACCGGGTCGCCCTCGGCTTCCCGAACTCCTACGAGATCGGGATGTCGAACCTGGGGTTCCAGTGGGTCTACCGCCTGTTCAACCGCGAGGAGGACGTGGCGTGCGAGCGCTTCTTCTTCGAAGCGGAGGACTCCGGACGCCGCGGCCCCCGGACCCTCGAGAGCGAAACGCCTCTCGCCGCCTTCCCCCTCGTCGCCTTCTCCATCTCGTGGGAGATGGACTACGTCCACTTCCTCCAGCTCCTGGCGGGGGCACGCATCCCGCTCGACCGGCGGGAGCGCTGCGATGGCGACCCGATCGTCCTCGTGGGCGGCGACTGCGCACGGATCAACCCGCTCCCCCTGACGCCCTTCGTCGACGCGTTCACGATGGGCGACGGCGAGAAGCTCGTCCCCGGCATCGCCGACGTCCTGAGGGCGAACCTCCCTCGGGCCGCCAGGCTCGAACGGCTCGCCGCTCTCAAGGGCGTCTATGTTCCGGCCGTCCACGGCGAGCGCGCCGAGGCGGCGGACGAGGGGAAGGTCGTCGTCGACCAGTTTCGTGGCTCGGAAGGGGCGACGCGGGAGCCGCCGCACACGACGATCCTGACGCCGCACACCGAGCTTTCCGACAAGCTCCTCATCGAGGTCGCCCGCGGCTGCTCCGAGATGTGCCGCTTCTGCTGGGCGGCTTACGCCATGGCCCCGCAGGTGCGGATCCCGGCCTCGAGCATCCTCGCCGTCGCCGAGCGGTGCCGGCCTCTCACGTCGCGCGTCGGCCTCATCGCGACCGCCGTGGCCGACCATCCCGAGATCCTCCCGATCCTGAACGGCCTTTCGGGACTCGGGTACCACATCGCCCTTTCGTCGATCAAGATCGACGCCCTCTCCGAGGAGCTCCTCGCGATCCTCGCCCGGCAGGGGGAGAAGTCCCTCGCGATCGCACCGGAGGCCGGGAACGAGCGGCTCCGGCGCGCCATCAACAAGAAGGTCTCCGACGAGATGCTCCGCGACAAGGTGAGGCTCATCGCGCGGGCGGGCTTCACGAACCTGAAGCTCTACCTGCAGGTGGGGCTCCCGGGCGAGACGGAGGAGGACGTCGACGACCTCGTGAGGATGGTCGACGACCTGCGCCTCGTGATGCTCGAGGAAGGGCGGAAGCTCGGGCGGCTCGGGACGCTCGTCCCGAGCGTGAACGCCTTCATCCCGAAGCCCCACACGCCGTTCGAGACCGAGGTCCTCGAGGACCCCGACGAGCTGGCACGCAAGCTGAAGAAGCTCGACGCCGCCTTCCGGAAGATGCCGAACGTGACGTTCCGCGGGATGCCGGTGAACGAGGCGATCTGGGAGGCGTACCTCGCGAAGATGGGGCTCGAGTCGGGGCCGATCCTCGCCCAGGCGGCGGCCGGAGCCCCGGTGAGGACCCTCGTGCGGGAACACCGCGAAACGCTCCTCGCCGTCGCCCGGCCGACGGCACGTGCCGACGCCGACCGGCGGGGAGTCTTCGACCTGGCCTCGCGCCAGGCTTCGCCATGGGGGTTCATATCCAAGTCCTGAGGCACCTCGCCGCCGCAAGGCTCTCGCTCGTCGCGCCGCTCCTGCTCGCGTTCGCGACGGGGGCGTCCTTCGCCCTCGGCCAGGCGGCTGCGCCTCCGGCCGGGCAACCCCCGAACCCGCAGCCCGTCCTCCCCCTCGGTGACGTTCCGGTGCCGGCGGGTGCTTCCGGCGTCGGGGTCGTTCCCGGCGGCGTCGCCCGGTGGGCGGGCGAGGGAATCACGCGCTGCGGCGACGCTCGCGAGACGTGGCAACCCCTCGACGGGGCCTGCTATTACCCGGTGGACCTCGGGCAGGAAGAGGGGGTTCTCGAGGTCTACCGCGAGACGGCGGGCCGGCGCGAGACGGCGAAGCTCCGGATCCTCCCGCCGCCCTACGCCGAGGAGAGCCTCCGGGTCGACCCGCGAAAGGTCCGGCTCTCGAAGAAGGACCGGGTCCGGGCGGACCGGGAGCGGAAGGTCGTCGTTCCGCTCTTCTCCCTCCGGACGAACCCCGTCTTCTCCTTCCCTCTCGGCTCCCCGCTCAGGAACGCCCCGACACCGAGGAACTTCGGAAAGCGGCGGCTCTTCAACGGAGAGCCGCGCTCCGCGCACGGAGGGGCCGACTACCGGGCACCGACCGGGACACCCGTCCTGGCGACGGAGGAGGGCCTCGTCGTCCTCGCCGCCCACCACTTCTTCGCCGGGAAGAACGTCTTCGTCGACCACGGCGGGGGCCTGATCTCCATCTACATGCACCTCTCCCGGCTCGACGTGATAGAGGGGCAGCGGGTGAAGAGAGGGGATCGCCTCGGACTCTCCGGCGCCACGGGGCGGGTCACCGGCCCCCACCTCCACTTCGGCCTCAAGTGGCGCGGCGCCAGGGTCGATCCCGCCCTCCTCCTCGGCGACCCCGCCGCCCTGCCCTCGCCGTAAGAACCCCGTGCCAGGCGTGAAATCGTGTATTGTTTTCAACAATACACGATTTCACGCCTGGCACGGCTCTCCGGTCCCCGGGCGATCCGGGTCGCGCCGGTCGCCGCTCGCTGGGCGGGACGGGCTTGCCATGACAGTCGCTCCGTGAGAAGGTGTGCGGTTC
>CALBDV010000779.1 GCA_937927565.1 uncultured Holophagales bacterium | reverse complement strand
CGCGGCGTCGCAGATCCCGCTGCACCCGGGTGTCAACGGCCCGGCCGGTATCCCGCCGCTCGAGAAGATCCGCGTCCTCGACGTCGACTACTCGGCTGTGGCCAGGAAGCTCGCCACCATGGACGCAGCTCTGAAGGAGGTGCTCGGGATCTAGTCCGAGCGGCCATGCGAAAGGGTCATCGTGCCGCGAGCCTGGTGTGGGTGGGCGTCTGCCTGAGCGCGGCGCCGCTCGTCGCCATGGTGGGACGTCTCGGGTCGAACGCGGGGCGCCTCGACATGGGAGCTTTCGGGAACGGCCTGGTCTTCGCACTTGCCGGGGCCGGCGTCGCAGTCGTACTCGGCTCGTCAGCTGCGCTTCTCGCCGGAACGTTGGATTTCCCTTTCCGGCGGCTCCTGACAGCGGCCATGGCACTCCCCATCGCGGCGCCGCCCGCTTTCTGGTGGATTGGTCTGTCCCACCTGCCAGGGCCGCTCCGCACCGCTCACGGGCTGCTGCCTGCCTCGCTGGTCGCCGGATGGTCTCTCGCCCCCGTACCGTTCCTCCTGACTCTCGCCGCGGTGAGGGAGATCCCCGGCGCTGCGTACGACGCCGCGCGCGTCGCCCTCGGACCAGGCGTTCGTCTGCGTCGCGTCCTCATCCCCCTCGCGCGGTCGGGAACAGCGGCTGGATTCCTTCTGGCGGCGATCCTCCTCCTCCGGGAGTCGGAGATCCCGTTTCTTTTCGGGTTCCGGACGACCACGACGGAAATCGTCACGCAGTTCGCCCGGTCATTCGACGCCGGCGGGATTGCACCTCACGTGGTCCCGCTCCTGCTGACCGTCCTGGCTCTGGGGCTCGCGGCGCGGCGTCCGCTTCTCGCGGCGCTTCTCGCCGGGCCCAGGGGGAAAAGAGGACCAGCGAGGCACCCGGCTCCCGCCGCGAGCGTCGTGCTCCTCGTCGTCGCGGCGCCGTGCCTCCTGGCGCTCGCTGGCTACCTCGCTCCCGCGGTCGCCTCTCGCGCCGGTGCCTGGCTCCGGATCCCGGCGGACGCGACGGCGGTGGCGACTGTGGCTGAAGCGGTCGTGAGCGCGTGGCTAGCGGTCTTCCTCGGTGGGGCGGCGGCGTACGTGCTTCGTTCCTCCCCCGGACGAGCAGCCCTTCTGACGTCGGGGCTCCTCCTGTTCTGCGTTCCCGCGGCGATCTGGAGCATCGGCTGGATCGAGCTCGGGCAGCTCCTCGGAGGGTGGACCGCCCCGCTCGTTCTCGCGCACGTCGCCCGGCTCTGGGGGCTCGCGGCGCTCGGCCTGGCAGCGGCACATTCCAGGCTACCGGGCTCGCTCGAGCAGGCCGCGAGGCTCGTCCCGGTCTCACCGATGCGCCGGGCGCTCGTTCTCGTCCTCCCCCCGCTCGCGCCCTCCCTCGCGGCCGTGTCGGTCCTCATCGCCGCGCTGATCTTCTCGGATCGGGACTTGGCATCGCTGCTCCTGCCGCCGGGGGCCGAGAGGTTGATGCTCGACCTGTACCTTCTCTCGGCGAACGCTCCGGCAGCCGCTGTCGGAGCGCTCGCTGCCGCAGTCCTTCTGGCCGGGCTCGTGACGGCATTCCTCGCCGTCGCGGGCCCATGGGCCGTCTTGAGGTGGCATGTCTGATCTCGCGATCCAGGGACTGACCGTGATGCGTTCGGGGCGCGCCGTTCTCAGGGACGCGACAGCGGTGCTTCGCGGAGCCCGCCGAACAGTTCTCTGGGGGCCCAGCGGAGCGGGGAAGTCGACGCTTCTCGGTGCGATCGCGGGACTCGTGGAGCCGACGGCCGGGACCATCCGAATCGGCGAAGACGTTCTCTTTTCGTCATCTGGCCTGGTGTCGGTCGCGCCTCACCTGCGACGGATCGGCTTCGTCTTCCAGGACCTTGCGCTCTGGCCTCACCTTCGCGCTCTGGAGCAGGTTCGGCTCGTGGCGGCGGCGGCAGGGGAGAACGACGGCGACGCCCGGGTGAAGGCGGTCGAGTCCCTCTCGGCCGTCGGGCTCGGCGGTCTCGAGCGGCGGCGTCCAGGCGAGCTCTCCGGTGGCGAGCAGCAGCGTCTGGCCCTCGCGCGAGCGCTGGCCGGCCGGCCCGAGATCCTCCTCCTGGACGAGCCATTCTCTTCCGTTGACGGCGCGACGCGCCGGACGCTCCGAGCGCTCCTTCGAGAGCTCTCTCCACGCATCCCTGGCCCGACGCTCTACGTGACGCACGACCCGGGCGACGTGCGAGAGCTGGCGGAGGACATCCTGGAGCTCGAGGGCGGGCTGCTGATCCCGCGTGGCTCGCCGGAGGAGCTGGGTCTCTGACGGGTGCTCGCGAAGTGCATATCGGCCCCGTCAGAAAGGCGACGTCGCCGACGGGCACGGGGTGAGCGTTCCTGCTCGACCGGCCTCAATGCCCATCGATCGTGAGGTCGTCGAATGCGATCACGGAGTCGGCCTTCGTCCAGAGACCGACCTTTCCACCGTCCTGGAACGTGTCGTCCTTCGCATCGAGCACCTTCCGTCCGTCGCAGGTAACGACGAAGTGGTTGCCGGAAGCCTCCACTCTCAGCGTATGCCACGTGTTCGTGGCCACCTTGACCGACTTGTTCTGGAAGGACCGGCGGCTTCCCTTCACGACGTGGTAGATGGTGCAGTTGTCCTCATCCGCGTTGCAGCGGGCGATGTAGTAGTTGTTGGCGTCTTGGTAACGCCAGACTAGCCCGAACCCCTGGTCCACGTTTCCCGAGATCGGACGCGCCCGGACGCTCAGGGTCACGTCCCTGTACGTGCCGTCCTTGACGATGGCGAGGGGGAATCGGTAATCCGTCGGATCGGCGCTGGTCTGCGTGAGAACGTGGGCGCTAGCCTTGTCTTTGTCGGCCTCGACGACCCACTTGCCCTCAGCGCCGTTGCCCGTCCGCGCGAACTCGAAACCGACCGGAGTGGCGCCGATCGGATCGCTCTCGAAAGTGAACACCTTGGGGCCAGTGGCAGGCTGTTGTCCGAAGGCGGCCAGGGTCGATGTGAGAAGGACCGCGGGAACGAAGGTCCGGAACGTGCTCTTGGCCATCGGAGTCTCCTGTCCTCTACTACTTGGTGTGGATTCGGTCGAGAGCGGCTCTGAGGCCCGCACCGACTCTCTCCGGCGTATCGATCGCCCAGAAGTGCATGAAGAAGAGGCGGGGCGATTCCGACAGCATGTGCGAGTGGAGCGCGGTGACATCGATGCCGCGCGCGCGAAGCTCTCGAATCACCGGGTTGACTTCGGCGTCCAGAAGGACGAAGTCTCCCGTCGTCGCGACGCGGTCTCCCTCCACCTGGAAGTTCAACGCGGTCGCCATCCCCATCGTCGGAGGAATCACCGTCCCGTTCTCCATGATGGACTCGGCCCGAGGAACGCCGATCTGGAGGACACGACCTGCCATCGAGCCGGTTCGACCGAGCGCCTCCTGGACCTTCTTGAGCGCAGTCTCCTCGGCGGCCGACGGGCTGGCTGGCTTGGGCGAGACCGCTGGCGTCTTCGTCTTGTTGAGCGCCTCCTTGAGGCCTTTCGCGAGGATCGCCGCATCGTCGAGACCGGAGTAGTGGACGTACGCGACATGGGGCGTCTCGTTCAGGAGGTGATTGTGGATCGCCGTGACCTCGAATCCGGCGGCCTCCAGCGCCGTCACGACCGGCGTGACCTCCGAATCCAGGAGAACGAGATCACCCATCACCATTGCCTCGTCGCTGGCGCCCATTCGCAGGAATCCGGCCCAGGAGCCGAGGGCGAGCGCGGGCTCCACCACCACGCTCCCCACCCTCACACGGAGGTCGGAGCGTGGCCAGCCGAACTTGTAGACACCGCCCGCGAGCAGTTTGCCCGCGGTGCCGAAGACCTTGTCGACCGCCTCCCAGGTCGGGTCGCTGCTGGCCGGCGCCCGGGTGGCGACCGACGCGAGGACGAGGGCCAGCGCGAAGAGGAGAGGTGTCGCTTTCGTTCGTGTCACGTCGAGCTTCCTTCTGGCCGGTGTGCGGCACCGGCCGTGGGACTGGGATATATCAACTGCGAGCTTAGGGTGTCAACTGGCAGGGAGACGGTGCTAATCTCCCCCCGAGGCGCCCCAGGGCGCCGAACGACTCGACGAAGGAGGAACGTGACATGAGAAGGAACCGCATCCGCGCCGTGGCGGCCGCGCTCTGCCTGCTGACCAGCGTGTCCGCCCGGTACGCCCGGGGGGACGAAAAGGGTCAGGCAGAGCTGGCGAGCGCTGTCGCAAAGTCCAAGGTGACCCTTGCGCAGGGGCTCCGAGCCAGCGAGGCGACCGGAAGACCCATCTCCGCGAAGTTCGAGATCGAAGACGGGAAGCTCCAGCTCTCCATCTACACGATGAAGGGCGAGAGCTTCTCCGAAGTTGTCGTGAGTCACGAAACCGGCAAGGTCACCAAGACGGAACCGATCACGAGCGGGGAAGACCTCGCATCAGCAAAGGCCCAGGGCGCTGCGATGGCCGCCGCGAAGGCGACACTGCGTGGGGTAGTCGGGAAGGCGCTGAAGTCCAACCCTGGCTACCGGGCGGTCAGCGTGTTCCCCGCGGCGAAAGACGGTCACGCGAGCGCCGAGGTGACCCTCGTGCAGGGACAGAGCTGGAAGAAGATCACCGAGGCGCTCGAGTAGGGCGGTGCGAAGGCGGGCTGTCTTTATCAGGGCCGCAGCGTCCACCTCACCTTGAGGGTGACCTGCTCCGCCTGCGGAGCGAGCCCGTGGCCCTCCTCTCCTATCTCTCGCCATCCCCGGTTCCATACGAGGAAGACGTCGGTCCCGGGCCGGATCGTCCAGCGGAGCCTGCCGTTCAGGCCGAGGTTCCTCGTGTCCGTGTCGTACTGAACGTACGTGGAGAGGACGAGGTCCGGGGTGAACGAGTAGACGCCCCGGAGCTGGTAGAGGCGCGTGATGAACGAGCCCCACGGCAGCGTGCCGTAGTCGTTCTCCGCCGTTGCGCCGAGCTGGAGGTGCCCTGCGGAGTTCCTCCAGTTCAGGTAGGTCGAGACCTGGGTCAGCGTCCCGTCGAAGAACGGACCGAACCAGACGGTCGCCCCGGCGGTGACCTTCCTGTGGTCCGAGCTCTGGGCCTCCAGGCGGAAACGATGGAACGTGTAGCTCCCTGGCGGGATGACGACGCCAGGGGCGATCTCGAAGGGAGCGTCCAGCCGTTCGAACTGGGGTGCCCAGTTCGCCTCGAGATGCTCACCGGACTGGGTCCGTGCGTTGAACGGCGCCGTGAAGATCTCCCAGGATTCCGTCCGGTTCGAGAGGTCCGTGACGAGCAGGCCCTCCAGCTCGAAGAAGAATTGCCGCACCCAGCCGAACGGGCCTCCCTTCGGGCGGGGCTGGAAGGCTCCCCCCAGGTCGTAGTTGCGCGTCCCGGGGCGGGGAATGAAACCGAGCGCCGGCTCGAGCGAGTCGCCGAGCTCCTTGTAGCTTGCATAGAGGTCCCAGAGGTCGTTCGGGTAGTCGACCTTGACGCCCCATCCAGCCCGCTTCCCGGGCCCGACGTCCCCTCTGCTCGTGGCTCCCCAGACGCCCACGTCGAAGTTCTTGTCGCCGTGAAACGTCGAAGTTCGCCAGACGGCATCCAGGCCGACGAGAGAGTTCGAGTGGACGCCGTCCGGATCGCCGTTCGTGACGATCGTCCCGACCCGGAGGTGGCTGTCGACGTCGTACGTGAGCCGGCCGGCGAAGAGATTCGTCCCCGGTACCGCGTCCGTCCGACGAGTCTCGACGTCCAGAAGGCCGATTCCGAAGGCCCCTGCCCGGCCCAGGACCTTCACGCCGCCGCCGATCGGCACGAGCTCGCCCTCGAAGAGGCCGACCCGGCGCGAGTAGAACGGGACGAACGACGACCCGAGGCCCAGCCCGAAGACGAAGAGATCCGAGCCCTCGAGGAAGAACGACCGCTTCTCCGGGAAGAACAACGGGAACCGCGTCAGGTTCACCTGGCGCGTGTCGACCTCGGTCTCGGCGAAGTCGGTGTTGACGGTGACGACGGCGTTGAGCTGGGGCGTGACGTTGTAGCCGACGTCGAGCCCGAACTTGCCGGTCAGGGTCCGGTTCGGCTCGACGAAATCGGTCGAGAGGTTTCCGAGGCCGTACGGGCTGATCGACAGCCCGAGGCCCTGCTTCAGTTCCGCGAGCCCGCTGAGGGTGCCGGCCCGGCTCAGGTCGTCGAGCTTCGAGTCGAGGGTCGTACCCGACCAGCGGAGTGTGGTGCGGACGCGGGCGATCCACCGTTCGACCTCGAGGCCCCAGGCGGGTCGGCCACCGGTGAAGCGAAGTGTTTGCGCGGGGATCGCGATCTCCGCCGTCCAGCCCGTCGGGGTCAGCTTCGTGGCGGCGTCCCAGATGCCGTCCCAGTCGAGCGAAGTGGACTCGGGACCTGAGACGAGCCCGTCGACGCGGGCGGCGGCCGCGTTGATCCGGAAGAGGTAGCCGTTCCGGCGATCGCCGAACGGGTCGAGGACGATGGAGACCATGTCGTCGCCGGTCATGTCGGCGTCCCGCTGCATGGTGTGGACGGCGATCCTCGACGGTTCCGGGTCGGTGCAGACGAAACCGACGTAGAGCGTCGACCGGTCGACGAGGAAGCGGACTTCCGTGCGGAACGGCGTCGCCTCCCCGGACCGCGGCGACTGCTGGACCAGGTCCTCGATCACGCCGGCTTCCTGCCAGGCCGGTTCGTCGAGCACCCCGTCGACCCGTATCGAGCCGGACGCCGGCCGTGCAACCACTTCGGAGCGGACTGCCCGTGTCGGTGGCTCGGCAGCAGGCGCCGGATGGGCGACCAGCGCTGCCGTCAGCGCGAGAAAGCCGAGGGAACAGGGATGACGGGCGAGCACTAGTGCAGGACCCACGCCGGGTGGAGCAGAGCGAACCCGACGAGGCCCAGCAACGCCCCCGCGCCGACGAGGAGTGGCTCGGGGAGCTTCGGCCGGAAGGTCAGGACGAGGAGGCTCGCGAGGGCGATGAGCACGGTAAACGCATCTCCGATCGCCGACTTTGCCACGAGGTAGGTCGTCCCGGCGAGCACACCTACGACGGCGACCGTCACGCCGCGGATGAACCCGGCCAGCCTGCGGTTTCCTCTGTGCCGCAGCAGGAGCGGCGTCGCGACGACGGTGAACAGGACCGAGGGGGAGAAGATCCCGATCGTCGCCGCGAGCGCACCAGAGAAGCCGGCGAGGAGGAAGCCAACGAACGTCGCGGTGATGACGACGGGGCCGGGCGAGATCATCCCGATCGCGACGGAGTCGAGGAACTCGCGATTCCCGAGCCAGTGATACTGGTCGACGACGTAGGACTTCAGGAACGGCACGATGACGAGACCGCTCCCGAAGACGAGACAGCCTGTCTTGAAGAAGAAGAGGAAGAGCTTCGCGGGCATCCCCGCAGCCACGGCGGTGAAGGGAAGTGTCATTCCTGCTGCCGTCGCAGCTGGCCCCGCCGTCGAAGTCGGGTTCGGCTTCGATGGCGAAGAGGGGGCGCCAGCGGCGAAGACGAAGATGCCGAGGAGTCCGGCCACGAGGAAGATCGCGGTCAGCTCCTTCTGCACGACGAGCGTGATGGTGAAGGCGGCCGCGAAGAAGACCCACGCGGCGGCGTCCCTCCGGAGGGTCTTCTTCCCGAGGTTCCAGCAGGCCTTCACGATCAGGGCCACGACGACCGGTGCCACGCCGTAGAAGAGTCCCCGGAGCTGCCAGGAGGCGGTGAAGCGGGTGTAGGCCCAGGCGGCGGAGACGACCAGGAGAAAGGGCGCGAGGCCGAACGCCAGGGCGACCGCCAGACCGCCCCAGATCCCGTGGCGGACGTAGCCGCAGTAGACCCCCAGCTGGTAGGCGAGCGGCCCGGGACAGGCAGCCGCTATCGCCAGGCCGTCCTCGTACTCGGGCTCGCTCAGCCACTGCCGCTGCTCCACGAGATCCCTCCGCATGGCGTTCGCGAGGGCGACGGGTCCTCCGAATCCGACGGCTCCCAGGCGGAGGAAGTAAAGCGACAGCTGCCAGGATGAGGGCCCTCGCGGCGGCGGCCCGCCAGAACCAGCCTCACCCGGGCGGGTTGCGGTCGCCTGCTGCTGGTCGGGTGAGGCGCCTCCCATGCCTCCTGGAGTCTATAGCATCTGAGATGTTAGGATGTCAGCTGCCAGTATCCTCGGGCTGGACGCTCCGGCCACGCGCCGGTCAGCGCGCCAGGATCGATGAAACCACGGGAGAAGGCAGAATCCGGCACGCTCGAGGGGGCGATGCCAGGTCGATTCAGAGGGAGCATGGACGCCGCGAGTCTCCTGAATTCCGCAGTCTGGTCCCTACTCCGGAACAAGCTCCGCAGCTCGCTCACCGTTCTCGGTATCACGATCGGGATCGCGGCGGTGATCTGCGTCGTGGCGATCGGGAAGGCGGGGCAGGCTCGCGTGGAGCAGCACCTCGCGGACCTGGGGGACAACTTCGTCTGGATCGAGGCGGGCGGACGCGCGGTGAGCGGCGTGCGGACCGGCCCACGCGGGACGAAGACGCTCGTCTACGCTGACGCCGTCGCCATCCGGAACCAGATCCCGCTCATCAAGAGCGCTTCCGCGAACGTCGACGCCTCGGTCCAGGTCATCTACGGAAACCAGAACTGGTTCACGACGTACCGCGGCGTCGAGCCGTCGTACTTCGAGATCAAGCGCTGGTTCGTCGACAAGGGCGCGAGCTTCTCCCAGGAGGACGTCGACCGCGCGGCCGACGTCTGCGTCATCGGCCGCACGATCCAGAACCAGCTCTTCGGTGTCGAGGAGCCGATCGGAAAGGTGATCCGGTTGAGGGGCCTGCCGTGCATGGTGGTCGCGACGCTCAGGCCGAAGGGCCTCTCGCTCTCGGGACAGGACCAGGACGACACGGTCATCCTGCCCTACACGACCGCCCAGAAGAAGCTGAAAGGAGTCACGTGGCTGGACGACATCCTCTGCTCGGCCGTCTCCCAGGGCGTCGTGAAGCTCGCCGGGCAGCAGATCGGGGCGCTGCTCCGCGAGCGTCATCACCTCCGTCCAGAGGAGGACGACGACTTCAACATCAGGAACCCGGAGGACGTGATCCAGGCGCAGATCGAGGCGAGCCGCACCCTCACGCTGCTCCTGATCGCCATAGCGTCGATCTCGCTCGTCGTCGGAGGAATCGGGATCATGAACGTCATGCTCGTATCCGTCACCGAGCGCACGCGCGAGATCGGGGTCCGCGTGGCGGTGGGCGCGACGGAGGAGGCGATCCAGCTGCAGTTCCTCGGCGAATCGGTGATGCTGAGCATGGTCGGCGGGCTCGCGGGAGTCCTCGTCGGGATCGCAGGCTCTTTCCTGGTCGGACGAGGTCTCGGCTGGCCGATGCAGGTGTCGCCCGAAGCGGTACTCCTTGCTGCGCTCTTCTCCATTGTGGTCGGGGTCTTCTTCGGGTACTACCCGGCGCGGAAGGCCTCGCGGCTCGATCCGATCGAGGCGCTGCGCTATGAGTGAGACCCTACGGCCCGCCGGGACTCCCTCCTCGAAACGGATGCCGGGCCGCCGCAGGGTCTGGCTCCTCGCGGGCGTGGTCGCT
Organism: uncultured Holophagales bacterium; assembly: GCA_937927565.1. Lineage (GTDB taxonomy): Bacteria > Acidobacteriota > Thermoanaerobaculia > UBA5066 > UBA5066 > UBA5066. Next base: position 592 of record CALBDV010000779.1, on the reverse strand, counting down.
TGCGCTCTCGCGGCCGTGATCGGGGTGAAGCTCCTCGACAGGGGAGATCGACTCCACCATCTCGACGCCAAGGTGGAACGTGGCGAGATCAGGGACGTCGTGAACGCGACCGGCACGGTCAACGCCGTGATCACGGTCCAGGTGGGCTCCCAGGTGTCCGGGTCGATCGCGAAGCTGAACGCCGACTTCAACTCCCGCGTCAAGAAGGGGGACGTCGTCGCGCTCATCGACCCGCAGCTCTTCGAGGGCGCGCTGAATCAAACGGTCGCCGACCTCAAGAACGCCCGGGCCAACGTTCTCGTCGCCCAGGCGAACCTCGCGAAGGCGAAGGCGACGCTCGTGCAGATGAAGGCGGACTACGAGCGCGCGCAGTCCATGGCGAAAGAAAGCGTCGGGTCCCAGCAGTCGCTCGACCAGGCGCTCGCCGGTTACGAGTCCGCGAAGGCTTCCGTGGACGCCGCGGCCGCGAACGTCACTCAGGCGGAGGCGCAGTTCAGCCAGAAGGAGGCCGCCGTGGCGGTGGCCCGGACGAATCTCAACTACACCGTCATCCGCTCGCGAAGGAAAACGATCGCCATCGAGATTTCGAGGG
>CALBDV010000778.1 GCA_937927565.1 uncultured Holophagales bacterium | reverse complement strand
CGGCTTCTCTTGCCGGGAAGTCGCGTCGGATAGCCGACAAGACCCGTGGGGGCTGATGGAACTCCCCGAAGGTCCGATCTCAACGTCCTACAACCTTGCTGCCAATGAGGCACTCGACTCCAGGAACTCGCTGGGAGAGCGGCTTCTGTTTGGGGCACTGGGTCTGCTGGCGGGGCCCGCGGCAGGTCTTGAACAGGCTGCACGCGGCTTCCTGGGGACACCGGAACGACTCAATCGGAACGTTCCTGCCGTCGTAAACGAGACGAAGAGGGCGATTGCCGCAAAGGACACCGACACGAGGCTGCGCCACGGTGCTGCTGCCCTCGGGGCCGGCTCGTCGGTCGTTCTCGACGTGACAGTTGTGGCGGGGTTGGCGAAGGCCGCCGCGACCGCAACGATGCAGAGTGGTCTTACTGGAGCCGCTTCGGGAGAGGCGGCATCGTCGGTGCAGGGCGGAAGTCCGAGCGCAGCGAGGCCGAGGGCTGATTACACGAATCCGGCGGTCGTCGAGGCGCAGGTGCGCCAGAACGCTGCGAATTCGCTGGCCCGTGCGGAGAGACAGGGCTTGAGCGGAGCCGCGGGAGGCAATGTTGCCGACCGGACTTTCAACCGTCTCAACGCGGCTTTTGAGAAGCGCCTGCAGAGTGCAGGGAGCCCTTACGGTATCGATGTCCAACCGGCGCGAAATGCTGCCGGGATCCCGGTGCCGGCGAGAACGAACGGCGCCTATACAGCGGGCTCGAAGCGCTTGGACGCAACGATATTCGATCGGACCTCGGGACAGATCTTCAGCGGTTTCGACATAACCATTAGCACGACGAGGTGGAACAGGGCAGCCGATAACGCGGCGTACATGCAACGATTCGTTCTTTCCCATGTCGAAGAGATCAACCCGCTTGGCCCGCGGTAGTGTTAGTCAGATGAGTACGGTCGATGTCTCCCTCGATGTGCGAACCGGCGAGGTGAGGGTCTGGGCGTCCGTGACGGAAGGCTTCTATGACCCGGGACGCTTTCCGGAGAGGATGCTGCTTCACTGCACTGGAGGCGAAGCCAACACGGAGTCGGTTGAACTGAAGTCCGGCCAAGCACTGGTGCTGCGCGTCGAGGACGACACGCGCGCGACACCGAGCTACTCGCTCAGGGCGGATCTCGGACCGTTGCACCTCTTGGAGGTCGTAGCTCGCCCCTACGAGCACGGCGAACGCGTAGGAGTCGCCGAGCATGTTAGGCATCGCCTGACCTCAGTGAAGCCGATTGCCCGGATTCGCGGCTACAAGGTGCTGCCCGAGAAGGTGTCAGAGACGGAGCGAATCATCGAGTTCAAGCCCAGTATCCCTGCCGGCGCAAAGTGGCTGTAGTGGGAGCGCCCTGACACAGAAGCGGGCGGCACGGTACTGGCTGGTCGTGCACGCGCGAGCGACGGATGCAATCGCTGTTGCGGAACGTCACCAGCGATTCTTCGAAGTCATCCGGCCGCTTGGAGCGCCGTGGGGAGGGATTCCCGGCGAGGCGCCGGCGACACCTGCCTTCGGAAGAAACGTAAACGCCACCGCGAACATCACGAAGGCTCTGGGCGGTCCGGTGCGGCGCGCGACTCTCTCCTACCCATTCCGGCGCCTGCTTACGGACACCGCCTCGTGTGACGATGTGCTGTCCATCGTCTTCGATCCCACGAAAGCAGATCTCGCCTCGCTCGTGTACGACGTGATACCGGTCTACGTAGAGGCACTCGATGCCTACCTCGTCGAGTACTTCGACGAAGCGAACATCGATCTCGCCGCGGAGGCAGGGCGCTTGCGGCCGTGCAACCCGCGAAGCATGGTCTGCCAGGTTGGACTCGTGAACTTCTGGGACGAAGAGCTTTGCCGGAGAGCGCTGCGTCTATCGCCGGCCGAGGTCGCGAATCGCGTGCGCGCCAACGTGGAGCACGCGGCGGTAGTCCCGAGGGCCGGAGCGTTTGTCGTCGTGTCGTCAAAGGTCTTAACGCCGGAGGAGAGCTGGAAGGCCGGCGCAGCGCTTCGGTCGATTCTTGGAATCTGATCGAGCGGCCTGAAACAGCACCTGCGCCCGATGCGCCCTGCGAAGAGGCCGCCGAGGGCGGGGCACCGCACGGCGCCTGTGGGCGCCGTGGGACGGGGGACGCCCCCGGGCGGCTCCGGCGGGAGGGGCGGAGGAGCCGGACGCTCTGCGAGGCGCGCGCCGGGCGGGGCCCCAATTTCCCCTGCCCGTCACGCGCCTCGCATCCCTGCCGCGGCGCGTAGCTGCGGCGAAGTGTCGCCTTCGCTCCGCGCGGCGTCAGGGCCGCTTGCCGATAACCGCGGCTATCGGCCCCGGGGCGGCTGAAGTCCCGCTGCGCTGCGCTTCGCGGGGGCGCCCCTCCCGCCTCCGGGTCCGGCCTGCGGCCGGACCTTTGACATAACGTCTGAACGCTATGTCAAACCGCCGGGGGCGAGCGGCGCGCGCTCGATCGCGCGGGCGCTGAAAGGCCTGGACACGGCGCTCGCGAACGCGCCGCCGCACGCGCCTGCGGTGCTCGCAAGCTGCGCTCCTCGGCCCGCCGCAGTTCCGGGGACATCGAGAGCGGGCGTCTCGTCGAGGACCCGGCGCGGGCCGTGCAGGAGGGCTAGAATGGACTTCGTGACAAACCCCGACGAGATCGTCGCCGCAGCCCTCGCGCTCGATCCGGCCGTCCGCCAGGTCGTGCTCGACAGAATCGCCGCCACGCTCGACCCTTGGCTGGAAGAGGCCACGTCGCGAGCGCGGGAGATGCGTGAGGGGCTGGTCGAGGAGATTCCCCTCGAACAGGCGATGAAGGATGCCCGAGCCCTCCTCGGTTAGGGTGGTCCTCCACCCCAAGGCCAGGGCCGAGCTCAACAGCGTCGCTCGCTACTACCGGCAAACGGCTGGCCGCGACGTCGCCGATCGATTCCTGGCCGAGCTCTGGCGCTGCGCCAACTGGCTCCTGAGGTATCCGGAAGCGGCCACGTCCGTCGGGGAGGAAGGCGTGCGTAGGAAGCTCCTACAGGACGGCTTCCCTTACAGCCTGTACTACG
>CALBDV010000777.1 GCA_937927565.1 uncultured Holophagales bacterium | reverse complement strand
CGATCGAGATTGGCCACTCTGTCCGCCTCGGCGAGCGAACGATCACCGCGTTGGGAGGAAGAGCGCATCCCGCCGCCCGTCGAACGGCGCCCCGCAATGGCCCCGCGCAACCGGATTGCGGCGCACCCGAAGTGGGGGTGGCTCAAGCGTTCGAGTATCCGAGGTAGGCGAGCCGGATCGACAGCGCTTGGGCGCTCACTTCGAATCGATCGGCAAGAGCGCGTACATCGTCTTCATCGTGGAGATCCAGATTCACGTGACGCGCCAGCTCCCGGGCGACCAGGTCGGAGGGTAACAACAGCTCAGCAGCGAAGAGGTTCGCTTCTCTCTCTTCCAGCACCTCTCCGGTGCTCGACGCCACATTTCGCAGGCTGAGTCGGAAGACATTCTGCGTTGAGTCGATCCGAATAGCTGCGCCCTCGTGCAGCAGCAAGTGTCCGATCTCGTGCGCGATCGTGAACCGACGCCGATTCGGATGTTGCTCAGCGTTCACGCCAATGATCGTGCGGCCCCTCACCGCGTCCCGGAGCAGGAAGCCGGAGAGGGTCTCGTCGGCGCGCTGCAGGCGAACTTCGGCGCCGAGGCTCCGCGCGATCGCTCCAACATCGACCGGTATCTTCGGCGGGTCCAAGCGCTCAATGAGCCGCTTCGCTAGGAGGCGAATGCGGGACCGGCGCATCATGGCCTTCTGTCGTCATCAATCGAGGACATCACCGCGGAGACGAACTCGCGCTCCTTCTTGCTCCGGCCGCGCAGCAGTTCCTCGATCTGTTGAGAGGGTGCGCTCGGTACCGGAAGGAGGTCTACAGGCAGTACGCCAAGCGCCGAAACGATATCGATGAACGTGTGGAGGAGAACCCGCTGCCTACCCTTCTCGATATTCGTGATTGACGTCCGAGTGAGGCCGACCTTGCCAGCGAGGTCTTCCTGCGTGAGGCCGCAACGCTCGCGTTGCTGGCAGAGTTTGCGCCCAACCGCGGAGTAGAAAGGCTGATCAGTGTGCACGGCCTGATGGTCCCATGGTGGGCGGCCGGATGTCAATAGCACAAACGTCAGTGAGACTAACGTAGGTGGATGGCGTTAGCACGGTTGACATTCCACGCCCCAACGCGTACTGTCTCGGAGGATGTCGAGACCGACGACGAGCCCGCGGCAACGCCTTACCGCAACTTAAGCAGATCGGAGCATACGCATGGAAATCACCCTCCCCCCAACCGGATTCGTCCACTGGCCCGTCGGCAACGGCGACAGCACGACCGTTTGCATCGATGCCAAGACGCTTGTCCAGGTTGACCTCAACCACTTGGCGTCTGCTGAAGATGACGATGATCCTCGAACGCCGCTTCTCGATCACCTCGTCCCGCTCCTCCCGAAAGTTGACGGGCGTCCCTATCTCCCGCTGTTCGTCCTGACACATCCGGACCTTGATCACTGCCGAGGGTTTGCAGAGCTGCTCAAGCGGGCCACGATAGGGGAGCTGTGGTTCACGCCGAGGGTCTTCAGGGAGTTCAAGTCCGAGCTGTGCGATGACGCACAGGCCTTTCAGAAGGAGGCGAAGCGGCGAGTGAAACAGGCGATCGCTGGTAAACAAGGTGCGGGTGAGCGGGTCCGAATCATCGGCCGCGACGAGCTCCTCGAAGAGGAGGGATTCAAGGGCTTCCCGAAGGAACGGCTCACCGCCCCCGGTTCCACGATCACGGAGATCGACGGCGCTGACAGGGTCGACGCCGTGCGGATCTTCTTGCACGCCCCGTTCAAGGACGACTCCGATGGCGACCGGAACGACACGAGCGTCGGGATGCAGGTCACGCTTCTGCGGGAGGGAGGCGAGGGCCGAGCGCTTCTGCTCGGCGATCTTTGCTATCCGACGGTCAACCGGATCTTTACGAAGAGCCAGAAGGGCGACCTCTCCTGGAACGTCTTCCTGGGGCCACACCACTGCTCCAAGTCGGTGCTCTACTGGTCGGATATCGATGACGAGGAGGAGACGCTCCGAGAGGATCTCGAGAAGACGATCGAAACTGCAGCCCTGAGCCCAGGCTACGTCGTCCTGAGCTCTGAGCCGTGCCCGAAGGCGGACGA
>CALBDV010000776.1 GCA_937927565.1 uncultured Holophagales bacterium | reverse complement strand
GCTGCAGGTAGCCGAGCATCACCTCGGTGTCGACGAGGTTCTTCGGGCAGCCGAGGGAGACGATTCCGACGGAGGGGAGCTTCAAGGCCATCTGCGGGTTCCTCGGGCGACGCGAGACGGTCGCCACGCGAACCCTTGATTATACCCGCCGGGCGTCTCCGGGGCGCTCGACCACGGACCGGCCGGGATTCGGGCCGGTGGAGGGGCGGGAGGCGTCACCACATCTTCACGCCGAGCGCGTGGGCGACACGGTGCAGGTCCCCCATCATCGCCACGAAGAGATCGGGCGTCAGCGCCTGAGCGCCGTCACAGAGCGCCTCGGCGGGCCGCGGGTGGACTTCCACGATCACTCCGTCGGCCCCCGCCGCCAGGGCGGCTCGCGCCATCGGGACGACGAATGCGGTGACCCCCATCGCGTGCGACGGGTCGACGATGACCGGCAGGTGCGTCCGGGCCTTGAGAACCTGGACCGCTCCGAGGTCGAGGGTGTTCCGTGTCGAGGTCTCGAACGTCCGGATGCCGCGTTCGCAGAGGACGACGTGCCGATTCCCGGCCGAGAGGATGTACTCGGCCGCGAGCAGGAGCTCCTCGACCGACGACATCATCCCGCGCTTCAGGAGGACCGGTCGCTTGCTCTGCCCCACCTCCTTCAGCAGGGCGAAGTTCTGCATGTTCCGCGCCCCGATCTGGAGCATGTCGGCACGGAACGCCACCTTCTCGACGTCCTCCGGGGACATCACCTCGGTGACGATCGGAAGACCGTACTCCTGCCCTGCGCGAGCGAGCAGGTCGAGCCCGGCCATCCCGAGCCCCTGGAAGGCGTAGGGGCTCGTGCGCGGCTTGAAGACCCCGCCCCGCAGGACCCGGCCGCCCCCTTCCCTCACGACCCGCGCCGTCTCGAAGACCTGGTCCTCGCTCTCGACCGCGCACGGACCTGCGACGACGACGAACCCCTCTCCGAAGACGACGTCGCCCAGCTTGACGAGCGTCCGGCCGGGTTCGTCCCCGCCGCGCCGCGCGGCGAGCGGGTAGGCGACGCTGCTCTCCGCGGCGAGGGGAGCCGCCGTCGAGACCGCCGGACCGACCGCCTCGGCCGGCGAGAGGTCGACGTCCCTGGGAACCTGGAGAGACGGGTCCGCCTTGCGCGGGTAGCAGCCCAGGACGCGCAGGTAGCGGGCGTTTCGGCCGATGCCCTCGAGCGCCGTCGCGACGCGGGGCTCGTCGACGTTCCCCTCGATGTCGACGTAGAACTGGTACTCCCAGGGGGTGTTCTGCATCGAGCGGCTCTCGAGCTTCGTCATGTTGACCGAGGCCCGGGCCAGCTCGGAGAGGCATCTCTCGAGGGCACCCTCCTTGTGGTCGGTCACGAGGAGCAGCGAGGTCCGGCACGGAATCCTCGCGTCGAAGCGGAACCGCTGCTTGTGGACGACGACGAACCTCGTCTGGTTGTTGCGCTGGTTGGCGATGTCGCGCCTGAGGACGACGAGACCGTGGAGCTCTCCCGCCTCGGCGCTGGCGATCGCCGCATTCTCCTCGGCTCCCAGCTCCTTCACCCGTGACACGGCCGCGGCGGTGTCGAAGAAGCTCTCCGCGCTGGCCCCGGGCAGGCTCTCGAGGAGCTCGGAGCACTGCATGAGCGCCTGCGGGTGCGAGTAGATCCTCTTCAACCGGGCGAGCGGGACCCTGGAGACGCCGAGAAGACAGTGCTCGACCGGCCAGACCTCCTCGCCCACGATGTGGAGCTTCGACGTACCGAGGAGGCCGTAGGTCTCGTTGATGCCCCCGGCGACCGAGTTCTCGAGCGGCAGGATCGCGTAGTCGCACTCGTCCCTCTCGACGGCGTCCACCGTCTGCCGGAACGACCGGTACCCGACGAAGATCGGCTCTTCCGGACGGTCCCCGAAGAACTTGCGTCCCGCGAGGTGGCTGTAGGCCCCCTCGGCCCCCTGGAACGCGACCCGCAGGACGGCCGCCTCCGCTCCCTCGTTCGCCTCGCGGGTCAGGCGGCTCTCCTGTCGCCGCACGGAGGCCTCGATGACGTCCCGGAAGATCTTCACGACGTGAAAGGCGTTGAGGCCCCGCTTCTGGGCTTCCCGCCCGATCCGCGAGAGGAGGTCCCGCTCCCGTTCGAGGTCCCTCAGGGAGAGGTCCGGCTCGCGGCTCTTCAGCGCGGCCACCTCGTCGACGACGGCGGACCGCTCGGCGAGGAGGTCGAGGAGCGCGGCGTCGATCCGGTCGAGCGCCGCCCGGACCTTCGGCAGGTCGCTCATGGATAGATTCTGTAGAGCATGCGGGGATAGGGGATGCACTCGCGCAGGTGCGGCACGCCGCACATCCACGCCGTGAAGCGCTCCAGCCCCATGCCGAAGCCCGAGTGCGGGAACGTCCCGTACTTCCTCACGTCGAGGTACCACTGGAACGCCTCGATCGGGAGCTCCTGCTGCCGGATACGGTCGAGGAGGAGGTCGTGGTCGTGAATCCTCTGCGAGCCGCCGATCAGCTCTCCGTAGCCCTCGGGCGCGAGGACGTCGACGCAGAGCGCCACTTCGGGGTCGGCCGGATCCGGCTGCATGTAGAAGGCCTTTATGGACGACGGGTAGCGGGTGACGAGGACGGGCGTGTCGAACCCCTCGGTCAGAGCCGTCTCCTCGTCGCCGCCCAGGTCGTCGCCGAACTTCACCGGGAATCCCTTGCCCGCGAGGTTCTCGATCGCCTCGCGGTAGGTCATCCGCGTGAAGGGCCTCGTCGCCGTCGCCTCGAGCTTCGTCGTGTCCCGCTCGAGACGCTTCAGGTCCTCTTTCCGGCGATCGAGAACGCGCGTCGTCAGCTCCCTGATGAACTCCTCGGCGAGGTCGAGAAGGCCGTCGATCTCCATGAACGCGACCTCCGGCTCGACCATCCAGAACTCGCGAAGGTGCCGCCGCGTCTTCGACTTCTCGGCCCGGAAGGTCGGCCCGAAACAGTAGACCTTTCCGAGAGCCGCGCAGGCGGGCTCCAGATAGAGCTGGCCGGACTGGGAAAGGTAGGCCTTTTCGTCCTCGGTGTACTGGGTCTCGAAGAGGTTCGAGGTCCCCTCGCAGGCGTTCGGCGTCAGGATCGGCGAGTCGACCTTCGTGTACCCGCGGGAGTGGTAGAAGTCGTGAATCGCGCTCTCGACCTCGCTCCGAACTTTCAGGATCGCCACCTGCCTCGCCGAGCGGAGCCAGAGGTGCCGCTGCGACATCAGGAAGTCGACGCCGTGCTCCTTCGGGGTGATCGGCCAGTCGTGGCAGAC
>CALBDV010000775.1 GCA_937927565.1 uncultured Holophagales bacterium | reverse complement strand
CGAGCTTCCCGAAGAGGTTCATGAAGCTGTTGTCGAGCCACATCGCGAAGCCCGTCCCGGCCATGACGAGCGTTCCCCAGATGAGGGCCCAGTACTCGGCCTTCTCGATGTAGCTGAATCGGTCGAGCTTCGGCTTGACGGGGGTCAGGCCGAGGTTGTACCTGAGCATGTCGAAGACGTCGCGGGCGTCCTTGAGCTTGAACCAGAGGTCCTTGACGAGCTGTCGTCCGCGCGCCGTGAAGATGACGTAGTAGAGGTGGTAGACCGACGCCAGGGTCATGACGACCGCGGCGATCCTGTGGATCAGGCTCCGGAGCTCGAAGGCCGAGGAGGAGAGGTTCCGGATGCCGAGTACCCACCAGGAGTCGGGGTAGCGGAGCATGAACCCGGTGATGACGAGGACGATGAAGCTGAGCGCGAGGGCGCCGTGCTGAAGGCGTTCCTCGAGCGTCATCCGGAGGTAGAGCCGGTTCGGGGCGGGATCCTCCTCGATCTCGCCGCGCCGGATCGCCATGTGCCTCTTCGTCTTCTTCACGAAGTCGAGGAGGTTGTGGGCGCCCATGCCGCCGATCGTCCCGACGATGAGCCCGACGTAGATGAACCCGATCCACCAGAGCAGGGGCTCGTTCTCCTTCGAGGAGGCGTCGACGTGGATCCTGCCCTGCGCGAAGCGGGCTCCGGCGCCCGGGTGGCACTCGCCGCAGGTGGCGACGAGGTTGTCCTTGTGGATCCGCGAGGCGGGGTCGGAAGAGGAGAGGATGTCGTGCGACCCGTGGCAGCTCGCGCAGTTGGCGACGTCGACCTGGCCTCCCCTCACCGCGAGGCCGTGGAAGCTCTCTTCGAACGTCTTGAAGGCGTCGCTCTTGATGTCGTACTTCTCGGAGAGCTGGAGCGAAGAGTGGCAGGGGGTGCAGACCTTCTGGGAGACGTTCGCGGCGGCGACGGGCGAGTTCGGGTCGGCGGCCTTCAGGATGCCGTGCTCGCCGTGGCAGGTCGTGCAGGTGGGCGCCTCGCGGACGCCCCTCGCCAGGGCCTTCCCGTGGGCGCTCTTCTCGAAGACCTTGTCGACCTCGCCGTGGCACCGGCCGCAGACCTTTTCGATGGCGATGGGGTCGGCGAGCGAGCCGGGGGAGGAGCGCTTGCGGACCGTGTGCGCGCCGTGGCAGTCGACGCAGTTGGCCGCGTGCTCGTTCCCGCCGAGCAGGGCGCGCCCGTGGACGCTCTCCTCGTACTTCGCGATGAAGCCGGCGCTCGGGGAGACCCGGGCGCGGACGTCGGCGCTGTCGAGGTGGCAGGAGAGGCAGACCTTCTCCTGGGCCTGCTTGGCGGTGGCGGCCGGGGCGCCGTCCGCGGCCGACACCAGCCGGGTCCGGTGGCAGTTGAGGCAGTCCGGGGCTGCCGCGACCTTCGCGGCCGATGCAGCGCCGTGCGCGGAAGCCTCGTAGAGGTTCACCTCCGTCTCGTGGCAGGAGGCACAGACCTTGTGGACGGCGAGTCCGGCCACGGGCGACTTCGGGTCGGCCACCCGGACGACTTCGTGGCCGCCGTGGCAGTCCTGGCAGGCGATCGCCTCGGGGTCCGCGGCCATCATCGGGTGGAAGACGTGCTTCTCGGCCATGCCGTCGTGGCAGGACGAGCAGGAGACGGCCTTCAGCTTCTCGCCGTGAGGGAGCTCCTTGATCTTCGCGAGGTCCGCGTGGCAGTCGACGCAGGAGAGCCCGGCCTCCCCGTGGATCGACCCGGTGAGCGCGGCCTTCGGGGGTTTCTTCCCCTTTCCGGACGCTTCCGAGTGGCAGGTAAGGCAGTCGTCGTCGGTCGGCGGCTTCGCCGAAGCGGTATTTGCCAGGGCGAAGGCGGCCAGGATGACGAGGAGAAGGACGAAGCCGGCACGAAGCCGGGCGAAAGAGTCAGTCTGAACGCGATCGGTCACGGTTTCCCCCGCGCGGATTATTCGGACCGGACGGGGCCTCTTCAATGATTCAGGGGCATCAGATGGGGGCGCTCCTTGAGACGACGTCTGTAGAAGGGTCGAAATGCGAGGGCCCGCGGACACGGAACCGGGCGGCGGGTGCGACCGGGCCCCGGGGGCGGCTCTTCGCTGCCGAGAGGAAACGGATTGACAGGAAGGGCGAAAACTGAATAATATCTTACAGTTGTGAATAGTCATCCGCTCGCCTCCGTCCTCCGCCGGCGCGACGCGATCGTCCGCCTCCTGAAGGAGGAGTCCGTGCGGTCGCAGGAGGAGCTCCAGCGGCTCCTGGCGCGGCGGGGCTTCGACGCCACGCAGCCGACCCTGTCCCGGGACGTCCGCGACCTCGGGCTCGTGAAGACGCCTCGGGGCTACGCCCTGCCCGGGGCCGTCGACCCGGCGGACGACGCCCAGCGGCGGCTCGCGCGGCTCGAGAGGGTCCTCTCGGACTCGGTCCTCTCGGTCAGGGTCGCCGGGACGCTCGTCGTCCTGAAGACCCCGCCCGCCGGCGCGCACCCCGTCGCGCGCGTCCTCGACGAGGCGGGGCTTCCCGAGGCCGCCGGGACGATCGCCGGGGACGACACCGTCTTCGTGGCCGCCGTCGACGCGGCCTCCGCGCGGGCGCTCGCCGCCCGCCTGTCCGCCCCCGGGCTTCCGGCCCCGGCACGCCGACGCGGCGCCTGAAGCCGGACGAGAGATCCGGGAAGAGAGTAGGAAGAGAGCTTGAAGATGATCCGTGTCTCCGTCGTGGGTGCCGCCGGCTACTCCGGCGCGGAAGCCGTACGGCTTCTCGTCCGCCACCCGCACGTCGAGCTGGCCAGCCTCTTTGGCAGCCCGGGCGGAAAGGGAGCGGTTTTCGGCGAGCTGCACCCCGACCTCGCGGGGCTCGACGGCCCCGACGTCGTCCCGTTCGCCGAAGCGGCGCTCCTCGGCGGCGCGCCCGACGTCGCGATCCTGGCAACTCCGAACGAGGTCTCGGCCGAGCTGGCGCCGAGGCTCCTGGCGGCAGGAGTGCGGGTGATCGACGTCTCGGGCGCTTTCCGCCTGCGGGAGGCCTCGCTCTACCCGGCCTGGTACGGCTTCGATCATCCCGCTCCGGCTCTCCTCGGAAAGGCCGTCTACGGCCTCACCGAGTGGTGTGGCGATGACCTCGCCGGCGCGCGGCTCGTCGCCAACCCGGGCTGCTACCCGACCTCCGTTCTCCTCGCGATCAAGCCGGTCGCGCCGCTCCTCGCCTCGGACCTGCCCCTTCTCGTGACGTCGGCGAGCGGGGTCTCGGGCGCCGGGAAGAAGGCCGAGCTGGCCTACTCGTTCTGCGAGCTCTCGGGGAGCTACAGGGCCTACGCGGTCGGGACCCACCGGCACGAACCCGAGATGCGGCAGGAGCTGGGCCTTTCGGCCGAGGCAGGGTTCACGTTCGTCCCGCACCTCCTGCCCGTGGTGCGGGGGATCCTGTCGACGATCCACGTCTCGTTCGACGCGCCGGTCTCCGACGAGAAGATCGCGGACCGGTTCGCCGACGCGTACGCCGGCCGGCCGTTCGTGAGGGTTCTCTCGCCGGGTCGCCTCCCCGAGCTGCGGGAGGTCGTGGGGACACCACGGGCCCACGTCGGATGGAAGCTCCTTCCTGGCGGCCGGAGGGCGGTCGTGGTCTCCGCCATCGACAACCTCCTCAAGGGTGCCGCCTCCCAGGCGGTCCAGAACCTGAACCGAGTCTTCGGCCTGCCGGAGACGGAGGGCCTTTCGTGATCGACATCGTGAAAATGGGGGGGAGCCTCCTCGAGAACCGCGAGCTTCGCCACGCAGCCCTCGAGGCCGTCGCGACGTGCTGGACGTCCGGGAAGCGATCGATCGTCGTGCATGGTGGCGGCAAGCGAATCGACGCCATGCTCGCCGCCCTCGACATCCCGAAGAAGGTCCAGGGCGGCCTTCGTGTCACCGATGCAGAGACGCTCGACGTGGTCGTCTCGATCCTCTCGGGGCTCGTGAACAAGACTCTCGTCGCCGAGCTGCGCGCACGCGGCATTCGTGTCTCGGGCCTGTCGGGCGCCGACGGCGACACGCTCTGGGCCGAGTTCCACGAGGCGGTCGAGGGGG
>CALBDV010000774.1 GCA_937927565.1 uncultured Holophagales bacterium | reverse complement strand
CTGGGGGCGAATGGGGTGGAGCACGGGGGGCTGCGCATTGCTTGGGCAGTACAGTAGGAGCGGGAGTCCGACGACCGATTGGGCGTCTAATCGGGGCAGAGCATGGGGAATCGAGGCGGTCGACACTTGCCTGGGCAGTGCAGCTCATGGCGACTCCCAGTCGGCAGGGATCCATCCGAGCCCGCCGCAGGCACACACCACCGCCGGTCCGTCGTTCGCGGCAATCGGATGCACGCCCGAACCCCCACACGTCGAGCAGTTCTTCGCTCCGAGTGGCCGTCGGGGCAGCAAGACTGAAAGGAAAGCGTATCTCCGCGAGCCCGAAGCGAGTGCCAGATCCTGATCTCTCAGCCGACGAACGGGGCGCACCGTCTCGGTCCCATCCCACGCAAGCTGCAGGACGCGTCCATTCACGTCGAGGCCGATGAACCCTCCCATGTCCAACAGCAGGGGCAGTAGATGAAGACGCGAGGCAATCGCACCGACGTCGATAGGGCGTGAGCCCCACTCCTCGCCGACCCGTGAGAGTGCCTCCCTAAGTTGCTGGGCAAGGTCTGCTGAGATCTGGACGCGACCGGGCCTTCTCGTTGTAATCATCGGAACAACCCCAAGACCTGAACGGCTCCGCCAGCGGGTGCTCGGACGAGCAATGTCCCCTGTTCCGAAGCGACAATCCCTACTCTGGAGACCAGAGACCCGAAGACTGGCTGGCCGGCAAGTTCGCCAATCTTGTGGACTTGACCGTGTGCCCCTATTACTTCCGTGGTCGCACGGGCTAGGGCTCCTAGATGTGCGAGAAACTCGTCCGCCCCTTCTCCGGCGAGTTCTGCTGCACGCGACACGACGCGCGCGTCCATCCTACCAAGTGCTGTCACTGCTTCGGAGGCGCGGGGTATCGCCCTCGTTGCCGCTTGTGAGGCGCGCGCCTTCCCGCCGGGTCCACCACCTGCCTCTACCCCCAGCATCATCCACATGGGCGCGAGGGCAGCGTCCTTGAGCTCGGCCATCGTCAGCGACGACCACGCGCCGGTGCTCGCCCCGGCGCCGGGGCCGGGGAGTGTGAACAGCGCGAAGGCCTGCTCCAGGTCTGCATTGCCGCGGGGGTCCTCGCCGAACTCCGGCGACCACTTCACAGCCTGATCGCCAACCGCGGAGGGACCGAAACGAGGGAAGGCCCACTCTTCGCGGAGCACCTTCTTCACCTCCGTCGGTGTGACCGTCTCACGTCCTGCAATCTCAACGCCAGCGCGGGATGCGGCTTCCGTGAAACCCCGATCCGCACGCCGTTCTAGGAAGGTCGCTCTGGCAAGCTCGCTCTGAACGTCCGCTTCGTACGAGATGCCCGTGGGGTTCCCCATCTGTCCAGGCTCGAACACCTCCGTCGGATAGGAGGCGAACAGCTCCGCTTTCGCACGTGCCTCAGCAGCGGCGTCCCGGTCACGGCTACCGATGAAGGTCTCCTTGATGAGACTCCCCGCGCGCGCTAGCACGCCGGGCGAAGTCTCCTGCCGCCCGTCCGGATCCACGTAGTTGACCGGGCCTGCCCTGCAGAAGAGGTACACGTTGAGCCCGGCCTGCACGCCGAGCGGATCCGCCGTCGTCCACCTGCCCAACCACGCCGCGTAGTACCTCGCACCGTAATCGTACAGCCCGGTCTCTTCGTCGCGTTCCTTCCCGTTGTAGCGATACCGCTTCGCGCTCACCTCCGTCCCACTCGGGCCGGCCCTATACGAGGTCGTGCCATACGGATGGTACTCCTCGTACGAAATCACCAACGCAGCGCCGTCGAGCTCGAGGCACGCCGAGCCGAGGTGGTTGTCCAACTGGTAGCGCACGCGGTCGACCGGTGATCCCACCGGGTCGCCGTCGTCGATCGTC
>CALBDV010000773.1 GCA_937927565.1 uncultured Holophagales bacterium | reverse complement strand
CGAAGGTCTACGACCAGCTCATGGGGATCCGCCAGAAGCTCGAGAAGCACTACCGGGACATGCAGGACATCGAGTTCACGGTCGAGCGCGGGCGCCTCTTCATGCTCCAGACCCGCACGGCCAAGCGGACCGGGTTCGCCGAGGTCCGGATCGCCGTCGAGATGGAGCGCGAGAAGCTCATCACGGCAGAGGAGGCGATCCTCCGCGTCAACCCCGATTCGCTGAACCAGCTCCTCCGGCCCGTCTTCGACCCGGCCGCCCGGAATGCGGCGGTCTCCGATGGCCAGCTCCTGGCCAAGGGCCTCAACGCGGGTCCCGGCGCAGCCACCGGCCGCGTCGTCTTCTCGGCGCAGGACGCCTTCGAGTGGGGCAAGCGCGGTGAGAAGGTCCTCCTCGTCCGCGAGGAGACGAGCCCCGAGGACATCAAGGGGATGAACGCCGCCGAGGGGATCCTCACCGCCCGCGGCGGCATGACCTCCCACGCGGCCCTCGTCGCCCGCCAGATGGGCAAGGTCTGCATCGTCGGCTGCGAGTCGCTCCGGATCGACTACTCCCAGCGATGCATGACGGTCAAGGGCGACGCGAAGAACCGGGTCGTCATGGAAGGCGACTGGCTCTCCATCGACGGCTCGACGGGCGAGGTCCTCGAGGGGCGGCTCGCGACGAAGCCGTCCGAGGTCCTGCAGGTTCTCCTCGAGAAGAGCCTCGCCCCCGAGGCGAGCCCGGTCTACACGCTCTACGCGACGATGATGGGCTGGGCCGACAAGGTCCGCCGGCTCCGCGTCCGCGCGAACGCCGACCAGCCCGACCAGGCGACCAACGCGGTCCTGTTCGGCGCCGAGGGGATCGGCCTCTGCCGCACCGAGCACATGTTCTTCGGCGGCGACCGGATCACGGCGGTCCGCGAGATGATCCTCGGCGACAGCGTCGAGGCCCGTGAGAAGGCCCTCGCCAAGCTGCTCCCGATGCAGCGCGAGGACTTCGTCGGCGTTTTCCGGGCGATGGGCCCGCGCCCCGTCACCATCCGGACGATCGACCCGCCGCTCCACGAATTCCTGCCCCACACTCTCGACGAGCAGGCGGCCGTCGCCGAGAAGCTCGGCGTCCCGTCGGCGACCGTGGCGCAGAAGGTGAGCGAGCTGCACGAGATGAACCCGATGCTCGGCCACCGCGGCTGCCGGCTCGGGATCGTCTACCCCGAGATCACGCGGATGCAGGCGCGCGCCATCCTCGAGGCGGCGTGCATCGTCAAGAAGGAAGGGGTCGAGGTCAAGCCGGAGATCATGATCCCGCTCGTCGGCCACGTGAACGAGCTGAAGGACCAGGACAAGGTCGTCCGCGAGGCTGCCGCCGAGGTCTTCGCGAAGGCCGGGATCAAGGTCGACTACCTCGTCGGCACGATGATCGAGCTGCCGCGCGCGGCTCTGACGGCCGACGAGATCGCCACGGTCGCCGAGTTCTTCAGCTACGGGACGAACGACCTGACGCAGACGACGTTCGGCCTCAGCCGCGACGACGCCGGCAAGTTCCTCCCCGAGTACGTCCGTCGCGAGATCCTCGCGGCCGACCCGTTCGAGAAGATCGACCAGGGCGGCGTCGGCAAGCTCGTGAAGATGGGCGTCGAGCTGGGCCGTACGACCCGGCCGAAGCTGAAGATCGGCATCTGTGGCGAGCACGGCGGTGAGCCGACCTCGGTGGAGTTCTGCCACCGGACGAACCTCGACTACGTCAGCTGCTCGCCGTTCCGCATTCCGATCGCCCGTCTCGCAGCAGGCCAGGCGGCCGTCCGCGACGGGGCGAAGATCTCCGGCAGGCCCGCGAAGGCGGCGAAGGCCGCGGCGAAGCCGGCTCCGAAGAAGCCTGCGCAGCCGGCTCCGAAGGCGAAGGCTCCGACGAAGCCGGTGAAGAGATCCGCCAGAGCCGTCCCGAAGGCGAAGCCCGTGGTGAAGAAGGCCATGAAGGCCGCAGCGAAGGCGAAGCCTGCGCTGAAGAAGCCCGTGAAGAAGGTCCCTGCGAAGAAGGGGAAGAGGTAACGGACGGCGTGGGGCCGGTTCGCCGGCCCCACGCCCGCTCACCCTGGACGGAAGGTCTGCGGCGGCCGGAACGGGCCGCCGCAGCCGTCTTTGCGCCGAGCCTCTACGAGGAGCCCGAGCGGGTACCGGGATCGTCCCACGCGGTGGGGTCCTCCGCCGGCTCGAGGTGCGTCAGGACCGACGACCGCGGGAAGAGGCCCTTTACGGCGCCCTCGATTCCCTCGCAGAGGTCGTGCCCCCGCTGAACGCTCCAGCTCCCCGGGACGAGGACGTGCATGTCGATGAAACGGACCGGCCCGGACTGACGAGCCCGCACCGCGTGCACCTCCACGCCGTCGCCACGGAACCGCGCGAGCACGTCGTCCAGCTGTCTCTGCTCGGCCGCCGGAATGGTCCTGTCGAGGAGCCCCTGGGCCGTCTCGAGCAGGATCTTCCCGGCCATCCAGACGATGTTCGTCGCGACGGCCAGCGCGACGATCGGGTCGAGGACGAGCCAGCCCGTCAGCTTCACGATCAGGATGCCGAGGAGAACGCCGCCGGAGGTCCAGACGTCGGTCAGGAGATGGTGGGCGTCGGAACGAAGCGTGATGGAGTCGAGCCTCTTCCCGGCGCGCAGGAGGACGAACGCGACCGCGCCGTTGACCGCCGAAGCGCCGACCGAGACCGCGAGGCCGAGCCCGACGTTGTCGAGCGGCTGCGGGTCGGCGATGCGCCTCCAGGCGGTGATGGCGATCGCGATCGCCGCTCCCAGGATGGCGAGCCCTTCGAAGGCGGACGCGAGGTACTCAGCCTTGGAGTGGCCGAAGGGATGCTCCGCGTCGGGCGGCTGGGAGGCGACCCGCAGGGCCCAGAACGCGACCAGCGCCGCGAGGAGGTTCACGATCGACTCGACGGCGTCCGAAAGGAGGCCGACGGAGCCGGTGAGCTTCCACGCCACCGTCTTCATGCCGATGGTGACGATCGCGGCGGCGATGGAGAGCAGCGCGAAGCGCTGGGCGGACGCTGGCGCGGGCCGGGGCGTCGTCGTCATCATCATCGGGCGGAGAGGTTACGCCTCCGGAACCCGGGAAGGACGATGAGCGCGACCCCTGAAAGAAGGATCGCCGCGCCGAGGAGAAACGGCAGCCTGAGCTTTGCCCCCTCGAAGAGCCACGCCCAGAGGTTCGCCAGGGGAGGGTTGAGGAAGATGAAGGAGGCGGCCTCGCTCGCCGGGAGCCGCTTGAGCGCCCAGAGAAACGAGACCCACGCCAGGAGAGTGCAGGGAATCGCGAGGTAGAGCGCCGCGCCGAGTGCGCCTGGGCTCGCGAGGAGGGTCTTCAGGATCGAGGGGCGTGCAAAGGCCAGGAGAGGCAGGCTCCCGACGAAGAGGAGCGCGTACGACGTGTCGAGAGGGTCCGCCCCCGGCGGAAGCGTCCGACCCACGACCGTGTAGACCGCCCAGGAGAGGGGCGCCAGCGCCAGGAGGAGGGCGCTCGAGAGGTAGGGCCAGTCGACGGCCTTGTCCGTGCCGAACCGGACGACGACGAACAGCCCGGCGAGCGCGAGGAGAAGGCCGGCGACGTGCCGCCGGCCGAAGGCCTCGCCGAGGACGACTCTTGCCAGGACCGCGGTGAAGACGGGGTTCAGGGCAATGATCAGCGCACCCGTCCCTGACGGGACCGTCTTCATTCCATGAAAGAAGAAGACGTTGTAGACGGGGACGCTCAGGAGCCCCATCGCGATGACCTTCGGCCAGGCCTCTCGGGGGATCCTGATTCGCTTCCGAAGGATCAGGAACGCTCCCGACCCGAGGAGGACCGGGACGAACCGGGCGGCGAGGGCCGCCGTCAGGCCGAGGTCCTCCCTGAGGCGGACGGCCGCCATGAAAGAAAAGGACCAGGTGAGGATCGTGAGAGCGAGGACGAGGTGCGCCAAAGGGGCGAAAGTATGGCACGCGCCGCGGGGCCTTGTGCTGCCGGGTCTGGCCTCTCTTCGCGATCAAGACGCGCGGCGAACGACGACGAGCGTCAGGTCGTCCTCCCGGGGCCTGCCGCAACGCCACTCCTCCTCGCGGTGGGCGATCTCCGCGAGCGCCTCCTCGGGCGGAAGCGGAGCCGCCTCCCCGAAAAGCTCCTTCGCGCGCGTGTAGCCGAGGGGCTCGCCGCCGGGCCCCGGGCTCTCGGCGAGGCCGTCGGAGGAGAGGAGGACGACGTCTCCCGGGCCGAGCCGGAACGAGACGGAGGAGTGCGGCGTGTCGACGAGCGCGCCGAGCGGAGCCCCCGGGACGAGGACCTCCTCGACGTCTCCGGAGGCGGCGCGGAAGATCCACGCCGGCGGCATCCCGGCCGAGGCGAAGGTCGCCTCCCCGCCCCGGACGACGAGCACCGCCAGCGCCATGTGGAGGCGCGGGAGGCCGAGGTCCCGCAGGACGCGGCCGGCCCGGTCCAGGAAGAGGCCGAGGTGCCCGGGGAAGGGATCGCCCCGGAAGAGCCCCTTCATGACGGAGACGACGGTCCCCGCACGAACGCCGTGTCCCGTGGCGTCTCCGATGACGAGGGCCAGGGCGCCGTCGGGACCGACGGCCCAGTCCCACGTGTCGCCGCCGACCTCGGTCGCCGTCCGCGCGAGCGCGGCGACCTCGAAGCCCGGGACGCGCGGCGTCTCGCGCGGGAGGAGCGAGAGCTGCATCGCACGGGCCTCCTCCAGCTCTGCCGTCTTCCGGGCGGCCTCCGCCTGGACCGCGCGCGCCTGCGCCTCCGCGGCGTGCGCGCGAAGCTCCGCTTCGACGAGCTGGCTCCGCTCGCGCTCCTTCCCCAGGACGCGGCGCTTCTCCAGGCGCGAGACGACGACCCCGCCCGCCGCGAGGAGGAGGATCCAGGTTCCGATCGCGGCCGGAGTCTTCCACCAGGGGGGCTGCACGACGACCTTCAAGGTGGCGCCGTCCTCGTTCCAGACCCCGTCCTTGTTCGCGGCCTTCACGCGGAAGACGTAGCGGCCCGGAGGTACGGACGTGTAGTCGGCGCGGCGGCGGGTCCCGGCGTTCACCCAGTCTTCGTCGAGGCCCTCGAGCTTCCACGCGTAGCGGTTCTTGGCCGCGGCCCGGAACGCGAGGGCCGAGAACTCGACGCTGAAGAACCCCTCGCGCGGGCCGAGAACGACGGATCCCGGGCGGAGCCACTCCGACGCGGGGAGCGGCCGGCCGAGCTTCGAGAACGACAGGAGCGCGACCGGGGGCGCGAACGGGTCGTTCCGGACCTCGGCCGGGGCCACGCCCGTGACGCCGAGGATTCCCCCGAACCAGAGTGTCCCGGAGGGGCCGCGGTGGAACGAGCCCCCGTTGAACTCGTCGCTCTGGAGGCCGTCGAGGGCGTCGAACGCGCGGAACGAGGCGTTCCTTCCGTCCGCGGAGGGCGTGACGCGCGCGAGGCCGCGGTTCGTCGAGACCCAGAGCGATCCGGCGTCGTCCGCGAGGATCGAGTAGACCGACTCGTTCGGGAGCCCGTCGGCCTGGCGGTACCTCTTCACGGCGCCCGTCGCGGGGTCGAGGCGGACGAGGCCGCGCGGCGTTCCCGCCCAGACGATTCCGTCGGGAGCCTCCCAGAGGCCGTAGACGCGGGCGATGCCGGCCGTCTCGGGGCGCGAGGGGTCGTCGAGGAAGCGTGTGAAGCGGCCGGTCGCGCGGTCGAGCCGGTTGATCCCGCGGTCAGTCCCGGCCCAGAGCGTCCCCGAGGGGCCCTCGTGGACGGC
>CALBDV010000772.1 GCA_937927565.1 uncultured Holophagales bacterium | reverse complement strand
TCGCCGAGCCCCCCCGTTCGGCCGCCCCGGCGCCGGTCGCCCCGGCTGCAGCCGCCCCGGCCGCGGCCGCCGGGACCGTGCGCGAAGGCGACCTGGTCGGGGAGGGGCCGGGTGTCGTCGGGCCGCAGCTCGTGAAGCTCGGCCGGTTCCCGGCGCTCCCGCCCCAGGCGAAGCAGATGCAGAAGAGGAGCGGCGATCCATCGGGCCTCGGCACGGTCGGGATCATGGCGCTGGTGACCGAGACCGGACAGGTGACCGACACCCGCATCGTCCGCAAATCGGCCTACGATTTCATCGATCAGGCGGCTCTCGCCGCCCTGAAGGGATCGCAGATCCAGCCTGCCACGAAGAATGGCGTGCGAGTGAAGATGTGGAAGACCTTCTCCATCACCGTCAAGCCGTAGGGCGAGCGGCGGCGGAGAGACCAGGCGAGAAGTGACGTGGCGTCCGATGCGCCCTGAGACAACCGGATTGGGAATTCGAGAAGGAGTTTCCGCATGAGTCTGAACGACGAACAGAGGAAGTTTTACGAGAACACGCTCCGAGTCACGAAGAAGGAGATCAGCGACCTGGAGGCCCAGATCCAGGAAGAGCTGGCCAAGGTGAAGGAGCGCCTTGCCGAGCTTCAGAACGGTCAGAAGGCGGCGCGCCAGATGTACGCCGCGGCCTGCCTTCGACTCGGCATTCAGAACGACCTCGAGGAGTCCGAGGAGTCCTGACGGGCGCCCGGCGCCCGCCGTCCGAACGGCCGCTGACAGGCCCCGGCACCCACCCCGCGTGAAGGTGCCGGGGCCTTTGCCCTCTCCTGCACCCGTGCCCTTCCCTGCCGGAATTCTCCGTGGGCTCGCCTGCGTGCTTCTCGCCGCAGCGACGTCCGCTGCCGCTTCCCCGCAACGCATCGTCGCGCTGGCCCCGTCGTCGGCCGAGATCGTCTACGCTCTCGGAGCCGCGGACAGGGTCGTCGGGGTTTCGGATTTCGCGGCCGACCTTCCCGAGTCCAGCGGCAAAGTGAAGCTGGGCGGCTTCGCCCCCGACCTCGAACGGATCGTCGCCCTCCGCCCGGACCTCGCGGTCGTCTCCCGGGACGGTACCGACAGGCGTGCCGCGGATCGCCTCGTCTCGCTCGGCGTGCGCGTCGTCGTCACCGACGCCAGGTCCCTCCCCGGGGTCTTCGAAGACATACGCAGGGTCGGGTCCGCGCTTGGAGCGACGGTGGAAGCCGCGCGACTGGTGGCTGCGCTGGAGTCGCGCGTCTCGGCGGCCGAGGCACGGTCGACCGCCCGGAGGGGTTCCTCTCGCCCGAGTGCGCTTGCGCTGATCTGGCCGGATCCCCCGGTCGTGGCGGGTCCTGCGACGTTCGTCGGAGATCTCCTCGCCCGGGCGGGCCTGTCGAACGTCGTACCGGCATCTGCGGGCGAGTGGCCCCGCGTCTCGCACGAGACGCTGGTCGAGTGGAATCCGCGCGTCGTCGTCCGGCCCGAAACGGTGGAGAACGGAACCGCTTTCCAGGCCGCCTTCGCGCCGGGAAGCCGCTGGCGCCTCCTTCCGGCGGTGCGGGAGGGACGCGTCGTCGTCCTTCCGGGAGCGTGGCTCGAGCGTCCGGGTCCACGCCTCGTCGACGCTCTCGAGGCCCTCGTCGAGAAGCTGCGGGAGTTCGTGCCGTGAGGCGCACCGGCCCGTTCCTCGTCGCCCTCCTCCTTCTCGCCCTCGCCGCCCTGCTGGCGTCGCTTCTCGTCGGGAGCGTCCGCTTCGCGCCGAGCGATGCGCTCGCAGCGCTCTCGGGGACCGGCGATCCGGCCACCGTGACGATCGTCCGCGATCTCCGGCTGCCCCGTGCCCTCCTCGGCCTGCTCGTCGGCGGGGCGCTCGCCCTCTCGGGGGCGGCCCTCCAGGCCCTCCTCGGCAATCCTCTCGCGGACCCCTACCTTCTCGGCGTCTCCGGCGGCGCGGCTTGCGGCACTCTCGTCGCGATCCTCCTCGGTGCCGGAGCCAGCGGCCTCCTCGGCTCGTTCGCCCTCCCGATCGCCTCGCTCGCCGGAGCCCTCGGCGCCGTCCTTCTCGTCGGTCTCGGCGCTTCGGTGGGGGGACGGCTCGACCGAGGGCGCCTTCTCCTTTCGGGGGTCGTGGTGAACGCCCTGGCCTCGGCCGTCCTTCTCTTCCTCCTTTCCTTCGGCGACGCGGCGGGCGCCCGGGGATTCGTCTTCTGGATGCTCGGCTCTCTCTCCGGCGCCACGGGAGACGCCGTCCTCTCGCTCCTGGCGTACTCGGCGCTGGGCCTCGCGGTGCTCCTCCCCCTCGCGCGCGCGTTCGACGCGATGACGCTCGGCGAGGAAACCGCCTTCACCCTCGGTGTGCCGGTGGAGAGGGCCAAGCGGATCGCGTACCTCGCCGCCTCGCTCCTGGCGGCGGCGGCCGTCGCGCACGCGGGAATCATCGGATTCGTCGGCCTCCTCGTCCCTCACATCGTGAGGCGCCTGACCCACGGCCACCGGGCACTCCTCCTCGGGTCCTTCCTGGGTGGAGGGATCCTCCTCGTCGCGTCCGATCTCCTCGCGCGGACCCTCTTCGCCCCGAACGAGATCTCGATCGGCGCCGTGACGGCGCTGCTCGGCGCCCCGGCGTTCCTCGTCCTCCTCCGGAGGCGGGCCTGACGCCCCTCGCCCTCGAGGGCGTCTCCGCCGGCTACGTGAGGGGGCGCGACGTCCTGCGCGGCATTACGCTCGCTTTCGGAGAGGGGCGCCTCGTCGCGCTCCTGGGCGAGAACGGCTCTGGAAAATCGACGCTTCTGAAAGCCCTCGCGGGCCTCCTCGTCCTCTCCCGCGGCAGGGTCCTCCTCGAGGGTGCGCCGCTCGCGGGTGTCCCCCGTCGGGCTGCGGCCCGGGTGCTCGGCTATCTTCCACAGGGGTTCGAGCCTTTCTTCCCGGCGACGGCACTCGACGTCGTGCTTCTCGGTCGCACGCCCTTTCTCGGCCCGTTCGCGACGCCCTCCCGCGGGGACGTCGAGGTCGCCCGCGCCGCCCTGGACGAGGTCGACGCCGCGGGACTCGAGGAGCGGGACGTGCGGAGCCTCTCGGGAGGCGAACGGCAGCGGGTCTACCTCGCCCGCGTTCTGGCGGGCGAGCCGCGCGTTCTTCTCCTCGACGAGCCGACCGCGAGCCTCGACCCGCGCCACCGTTTCCTGGTCCTCGACGTCCTCCGGCGCCGCGCCGCCGCGGGCGCAACCTGCGTCTTCTCGACGCACGAGGTCGACCTCGCCGCCCGGACGGCCGACGACGCCGTCCTTCTCTCGCGCGGCGCGGTCCTTGCCTCCGGCCCGGTCTGCCTGAGCGTCACGGAGAAGTCGCTATCGGAGCTCTTCGGCGTCCCGGCCTGCGTCACACCGCTCGCCGACGGCACGCCCCTCGTCACGCTCGGGACTCCGCCGGGCGGTCTGCCGGCGGGGAGAGGGTAAGATCGCCGCCCTATGGCGCTCTGGTTCCGGAAGGACAAGGCCCCCCGCCCCCTGCGGGACATGGGGAAGGCGACCTCGCTCGGCGAGGGGCTCTTCCTCAAGTGTGACGGCTGCCGCGAGACCCTCTACGCCAAGGAGGTCGAGCGGAACCAGCGCGTCTGCCCGAAGTGCGGGTTCCACTTCCGCCTCCTTGTCGAGGAGCGGCTGAGGCTCCTCTTCGACGACGGGGTGTTCCAGCCCCTGTTCGGGGACCTCCGAGCGACCGACCCTCTCCGCTTCCGGGACACGAAGCGCTATCGCGATCGTCTCCGCAGCTACGAGGCCTCGGCCGGCCGGCCCGACGCCATCGCGGCCGGCGAGGGGAAGCTCGAGGGATCGAGAGTCCTGGTGGCGGCCCTGGACTACGCCTTCATGGGAGGGTCGATGGGCTCGGTGGTCGGCGAGGTGCTGACGCGCATGGCCGAGAGGGCGCGCGAAGAGAGGGTGCCCCTCGTCGTGATCACCGCTTCGGGTGGAGCCCGAATGCAGGAGGGGATCCTCTCTCTCATGCAGATGGCGAAGGTCTCCGCCGCGCTGGGTCGGCTCGCCGAGGCGCGTGTCCCCTACCTCACGGTCCTGACCGATCCGACCACGGGCGGCGTCACCGCCTCGTTCGCGATGCTCGGCGACGTGACCTTCGCCGAGCCGAAGGCGCTCATCGGCTTCGCCGGTCCGCGGGTCATCGAGCAGACGATCCGCCAGACTCTTCCGGAGGGGTTCCAGCGCTCCGAGTTCCTCCTCGACCACGGCTTCGTCGACGTCGTCGTCCCGCGCAAGGAGCTGAAGGCGACGCTGGCGAACGTCCTCAGGCTCCTGGCGGCGTGATCCCGGGGCCCGGCCTTCGCTGGCTCGACGCCCTCGGGCCGCAGAAGATCCGGCCCGGGCTGGCCCGCACCCGCGCCCTCCTCGCCGCGCTCGGGAACCCCCAGGCCACGTTCCGGACGCTCCTCGTCGGCGGGACGAACGGCAAGGGGTCGACGGCGGCGGCCGCCGCGTCGATCCTCGAGACGGCGGGCCTGCGCGTCGGGCTGACGACCTCTCCGCACCTCGTGCGCGTGACCGAGCGGGTCCGCCTCTGCGGACGCGACGTTGCCGAGGCGCAGCTCGACTCGGCCCTTCGCCTCGTGGCCGCCGTCTCCGGCGAGGCCGCGCTGTGCCCGACCTATTTCGAAGCGCTCGTCGTCGCCGCGTGCGAGCTGTTTCGCCGCGCGCGCGTCTCCGTTGGTGTCGTCGAGGTCGGGATCGGCGGCCGCCTCGACGCCACGAACGTCCTCGACCCCGAGGTCTCCGTCGTGACGAACGTCGCGGAAGACCACCTCGAGACGCTCGGACCGACCCTGGCGGACGTCGCGCGGGAGAAAGCGGGGATCTTCCGCCGGGGCCAGCCGGCGCTGACGGCGGCGACGGGAGAAGGCCTCGGCGTCCTCCGCGCCGAGGCCGGACGGACGGGTGCGCGACTCCTCGAGATCTCCGCGTCGTCCGCGTGGGACGACGTGTCGCCCCTCGCCGGCGCGCACCAGCGCGCGAACCTCGCCCTCGCCGTCGCCGCGGCGCGGGCGTTTGCGCCGCTCGACGACGCCACCGTCCGCCGCGGTATCGCCGCGATCCGCTGGCCGGGGCGGCTCCAGACCGTCCCGCGGGCGGGACGTCGCCCGCTCCTGATCGACGGTGCCCACAATCCGGCGGGAGCCGCGGCCCTCGCGGACTACCTCGACGCCGCAGGCCTTTCGGGGCGGATCGACCTGGTCTTCGGCGTCCTCGGCGACAAGGCCTTCGGGGAGATGCTCGCGCCGTTGGCCGCGCGCGCTCGCCGGGTCGTCCTCGTCGCGCCCGCGTCGCCCCGCGCAATCCCGCCGGACGTCCTCGCGGTCCGCCTCGGGCGGCCGGAGCTCCCCCGCGCCGCCTCGCTCGCGGACGCCATCGCGGGCCTCGAGGGAAGCGGGGGAGACGCCCCTATACTCGTTGCCGGGTCGCTCGTCCTCGCCGGCGAGGCCCTGGCGCTCGTCGAGCCCCGGGAGCCCTGAGGCGGACGGGCGCCCGGAGGATCGGATGGCCGCAGGAAAACCCGGGGGGGCCGTCGCGTACACGAAGCGGGAGCTCGAGGCTTTCGAGGACGAGCGGCTCGCGATCTACGCCTCGCGCGCCTCCTCCTCGGCCCGCCGCCGCAGGATCGCGCCCGAGGCCGACGGAACCGACTACAGGACCGAGTTCCAGCGCGACCGGGACCGGATCGTCCACTCCAAGGCCTTCCGCCGGCTCAAGCACAAGAC
>CALBDV010000771.1 GCA_937927565.1 uncultured Holophagales bacterium | reverse complement strand
GGCGCCGGCGGAGAAGTAGCCCGCAGGAGGCTAAGAGCAAGACGGGGCCGTGGCCGCCACTGCTCCGTCCCCGCCCGGCCACCTCGCCTGCAAAGTGCCGGAGACCCTCCCCGGGCTATCCTGTGCCCGATGAATCAAGCCATTCGGTGCGCCTTGATCGTTGCTCTCTGGGCTGCGGCCGGGACGGCACTGGCCCAGGGAGACACGCTGCTCCAGTTCAACAGCGAATCCGGCGACTACGTGGGAGGCGGCCTTCATTTCACGCTGACCCCGTCAGACGGGACGATCACCGCCAGCCGGGTCGACGGCGGAGTAGCGGTCGGCTTCAGCTCCGACGACTCGACCTGGTGGACTCTCCATTTCGTTCCCCCTTCTGGAGCGACCCTGACTCCAGGCGCCTATGAAGGGGTGACGCGCTGGCCCTTCCAGGCCCCGACGACGGGCGGGCTGGACGTTTCCGGGAACGGGAGAGGCTGCAACACTCTGATCGGCCGCTTCACTGTCCTCGAAGCCGAGTTCGCCGGCGATGGCGAGATCCTGAACCTGGCGGTGGACTACGAGCAGCACTGCGAGGGAGACGTCCCGGCGCTGTTCGGCTCCGTGCGCTACAACTCTGGCGTACCGCTGGGGCCGCGCCTCGCCGTCGGCCCGGCCTGGCGTTACGAGGGCGATGTGGGCTGGTCCACGCTGGCTTTCATCGTGTCACTCTCTGGACCCGCGGACACGGCCGTCACAGTGCACTACCAGTCGTCTGACGGCACGGCCCTGGCCGGCAGCGACTACAGCGCGGTCTCCGGAACGGCGACGATTCCGGTCGGCGAGACGATAGCGATCGTGGCCTTGCCCCTGCTCGGCGACGTGGCGGAGGAAGGCGACGAGACCCTCACTCTCTTGCTGAGCGAAGCCTCCGGAGCGCCGATCGCCTTCGGCGCAGGCCTGGGTACGATCCTCAACGACGACCCCGACAAGACGTACCTCCACTTCGACAGTGAGCCCGGCGATTGGGTCGGCCTGGGCCAGCAGTTCACTCTGACGCCGGTAGAGGGGAACATAACTCTCGAGCAAGTCGGAAGCGCCGTTCATGCCGCCTTCGACGGCTCGACGGACTGGGGCCTCTCCTTCGCTCCACCGACCGGTGAGATCCTGACGCCCGGAAGCTACGAGGGGGCAACGCGCTACCCGTTCCAGTCTCCGACGACGCCCGGCCTCGACGTGTCGGGAGATGGGCGGGGCTGCGGCATGGTCGATGGCCGCTTCGTCGTCCTCGAAGCCGAGTACGGAGCAGGCGGGGAGGTTCTGAGGTTCGCGGCGGACTACGAGCAGCATTGCCACCTGGAAGTCCCGGCCCTGTTCGGCTCGGTGCGCTACCGCTCGAGTATGCCGCGCGGCCCCCGCGTCTCTGTCGGCCCTGCCAGGGTCTACGAGGGGGACAACGGCTCGTCGAACATGGGGTTCGTGATCTCGCTGTCGGCTCCTGCCGACGCCGCCGTCACGGTGGACTACGAGACGGTGGACGGCACGGCCACTGCCGGCAGCGACTACACCCACGTATCGGGAACCGCCACGTTCGCTCCCGGGGAAACGGCGGTGCCGGTGCCGGTGCCGGTGCACGGCGATCTGATGGAGGAAGGCGACGAGGCGTTCACCCTGTCGCTGAGCAATGCCACCGGGGCGCCCATCGCATTCGGCGAGGGCGATGGCAGTATTCTCGACGACGACCCCTACAAGACGCTCCTCTACTTCAACAGCGAGCCCGGGGACTGGGTTGGCGCGGGCCATCGGTTCACGCGCACACCGGCGGGCGGGACCTTCGTCGCGGAGCGCGTCGACGGGGGAGTTCACATCGCTTACGCGAGCACACTGTGGTGGGACCTTCATTTCATCCCTCCCACAGGTCAACCGCTGGCCCCGGGTGACTACCTGGGGGCGACGGGCTGGAACTACGGCTCCTCGACGACGCCCCTCATGCGCGTCGAAGGTGAGGGTCGCGGCTGCAGCTTGCTGATCGGCAAGTTCACGGTCCTCGAAGCCGAGTACGGCGCCGGGGGGGAGGTCCTGAGGCTCGCGATCGACTACGAGCAGCACTGCGACGGCGCCACCGCCGCGCTTTTCGGGTGGGTCCGATACAACTCAAGCGTCCCCGTCGTCCCGCGCCTCGCCGTCAACTCCGTCTCGCGCTACGAGGCGGACGACGGCTCGTGGAACCTGAACTTCGAGATCTCGTTGCCGGCTCCCGCCGACACGGTCGTGACAGTTGACTACCAGGTCGTCGACGTCACGGCTACGGCCGGCAGCGACTACACGGCGGCCTCGGGAACGGCGACGTTCCCCGTCGGGACGACGAAGCTGACCGTGCCCGTCACGGTATTCGGTGACACGGTGCAGGAAGACGACGAGACGCTCGCGTTCGTGCTGAGCAACAGTGCGGGAGCTCCGATCGGCTTCGGCCATGGTGTGGGCACGATTCTCAACGACGACCCCTACAAGACGTTTCTCTACTTCAACAGCGAACCCGGCGACTGGATTGGCGGAGGCAGCCAGTTCACGCTGACCTGGGAGGACGGGACCATCACCGCCGAGAGCTTTGAACGCGGAGTGCACGTTCACTTCAACGGTTCGACGTGGTGGGACCTCTATTTCGTCCCCATATCGGGTGTGGCTCTGAAGCCGGGCGTCTACCTGGGGGCGACGCGGCCCGGCTATCCCGACCGGACGACGCCCGGACTCGATGTTTCCGGGGATGGGCGGGGCTGCAACATGCTCACCGGCCGGTACACGATCCTCGAGCTCGAATACGGCACGGATGGCAAGATCCTCAGATTCGCGGCCGACTACGAACAACACTGCGAGGGGGGCGACCCGGCGCTCTACGGCTCCGTGCGCTATCGCTCGGGCGTACCGCGGGTACGCCGGGCGTGGGTCGCGGGCTCGTCTGTGGCAGAAGGCGACAGCGGGACGGCGAGTCTCGACTTTCCAGTCTGGCTGTCGGAACCGAGCAGCTCTCCGGTCACCGTGAGCTTCGCCACCGAGGACGGGACAGCGAGTCAGGGAGTCGACTACACGCCGCTCTCGGGGTCGATGGTCCTTCCCGCCGGGGAGACCAACGGCGTCATCCAGGTCTCGGTCCTCGGCGACAACTCCGTCGAAGAAGACGAGAGTTTTTCCCTGAACCTGGTCGGGGCGGAGGGCGCTGTCGCCGGGCCTCCCTCGGGAGCGACCGCCACGATACGGAACGATGACGCCGACGGGCCAATGGGCTTCCACACACTGCAACCCTGCCGTCTGCTCGACTCTCGGGAGATCGGGCCGGCACTGGCGGTCGATGTCGAGCGGGTCGTGGCTGCCGCGGGAGCCTGCGGGATCCCGCCCGAGGCCAGGACTGTGATCCTCAATGTGACGGCGGTCGCTCCGACGGGCACGGGTCACATCCAGGCGTACGCGGCAGGAACCGCGGCCCCCGGAACGAGCGTGCTCAGCTTCTCCGGGGGGCGAACGCGCGCCGGCCTCGCGTTCGTCAGGCTCGGCGCGAACGGAGCGTTCACGCTGATGTGCCGGATGCCGGGGAGCCCGGGGGGGACCACACACGCAGTGATAGACGTCTCCGGCTACTTCCGATAGGAGAAACGAGTGAACGAATACCTGCGCGCTGGTCCGAGTGCGGGCGGCCCGACAGAATCAAACGGAGAGGTACCACCTCACAACCCTCCGTCGTGCCAACGGGAACGTGGAGGGATCATTCCCAGGATCATCGTCTGCCTCTTGAGCGTCGGCCTGCTCGTCCTATCCGGCGCCGTAAGGGCGCAGTCGACGCCCGGCGAGAGGGTCGTGAAGGACCTGAAGGGGCGGGTGACGTCGCGCACGACGACGACCACGCCGGAGGGCGTTCACCGGACGCTCTTCGGGTACGTTTCCGATTCCGAGAAGCCTTCGAACATCATTGACGAAGATCTCAACCGCCTCGGGCGCGTCAGCCGGAGAGTCGAACAGAGGTTCGATGCCCAGGGTCGGATCAGCGAGAAGGTGGAGGTCCGGTTCGAAGAATCGGGAAAGGGGACGGGAAGCCGGACGCGCTATTCCTACGATCCGTCGGGGCACCGCTCGGAGAGTTCGACTCCAGTCAAGTAGATCGCTCGGCGTCGCGGAGAATCGGGCCGTCCAGCCTTCCGTCGCGAGCGCTCCCTCACGATGAAGGAGACGACGTCAGGCAGAAGCTCCAGATCGTCATGTCGTCCCTCGTCGAGACGATTCAGAACGTCAGCGTCGACCGCGTCTGGCCGGCCAGGGGCGCCGGAGGGGAGAGACCAGGCCGGGCCGCTCGCGAGTCGCCCTTCTCAATAGCCGCGCGCCCGGTCGACCGCGCCAACGACGGGCTGACCCTCCGCGAACCTCCTCAGGTTCTCGAGGACGTCGGGGACCATCGCGCCCGGAGTCGAGGGCCCCGAATGGTGCGGGGTGACAACGACCTTCGGGTGGCTCCAGAGCGGCGAGTCCGGTGGGAGCGGCTCTTCGGCGAAGACGTCCAGGACGGCCCGTTCGAGGCGGCCGGCGTCGAGAGCCTCGAGGAGGTCGGCGGTGACGACGAGGGCGCCGCGCGCGACGTTGACGAGGACGAGACGCGGGTGGCCGGCCGTGAGTAGCGAGGCGTTCACGAGGCCGCGCGTCTCGGAAGTGAGCGGGGCGCAGAGGACGAGGACGCGAGCTCGCGGGAGGAGGGCCTCGAGGTCGCGCGTGGCGTGAAGCGGGAACTCGGCGTCCGGGCGTGGGGCCCGGACGAAGCCCCGGACGTCGAGCCCGATCTCGCGCAGGGCGCGGCCGATCTGGCGACCGATGCGGCCGAAGCCGAGGACGAGCGCCCCCTGGCCGGTCAGGTCCTCCGGGAGGAGACCGGGAGCCCACCGGCGCTCCCGCTGGGCCTCGCGGCACTTGTCGAGCCGCTGGGTGGAAGCGAGGAGGTGGGCGACCGTGTAGCGGGCCATCCAGAG
>CALBDV010000770.1 GCA_937927565.1 uncultured Holophagales bacterium | reverse complement strand
TGTTCTGGATGTACTTCGGTTTCGTACTCTTCGTCCTCGCCCTGCTGGCGCTCGACCTGGGCGTCTTCAACCGAAAGGCGCACGTCGTCTCGGTAAAGGAGGCGCTCGGCTGGTCCGCCTTCTGGATCACCCTCGGGCTGGCCTTCGGCGGTTTCATCTGGGCGGGATACGAGCACCACTGGATGGGCCTCGGGCTGACCCCCGACATGATGACGGTCTCCCCGAAGGTCGTCGAAGGGCTCGGTACGGTCTACAACGACGGCGGCACGGCCCTCGTGAAGTACGTCACCGGCTACCTCGTCGAGAAATCGCTCGCGGTGGACAACATCTTCGTCATCAGCATGCTGTTCACCTTCTTCGCCGTTCCCGCGCTCTACCAGCACCGGGTGCTCTTCTGGGGGATCCTCGGCGCGCTCCTGATGCGCGGCGTGATGATCGGCGTCGGCGCCCGGATGATCCAGGAGTTCGCCTGGATCATCTACGTCTTCGGCGGCTTCCTCATCCTGACGGGCGTGAAGATGCTCCTGATGAAGGAGAGCGGAACCGATCCCAACCAGAACATCGTGGTGCGCGTGACCCGGAAGCTCTTCGCCGTGACCGAACGATTCCACGGCGAGCACTTCTTCGTCCGCGCCGGCTCGGCGTCGTCCCACGAAGCCGAGACCCCCGGCGCGGCTGTCCTGCCGGACCGGGTGGTCGAGGGTGCGAAGAAGGGCGCCCTCCTCGCCACGCCCCTCTTCCTCGCCCTCGTGATGGTCGAGTTCACCGACCTGATCTTCGCGGTGGACTCCATCCCCGCGATCTTCGCCATCACCGCCGACCCGTTCCTCGTCTTCACGAGCAACGTCTTCGCAATCCTGGGCCTCAGGAGCCTCTACTTCGCCCTCGCCGGGATGATCGACAAGTTTCACTACCTCAAGGTCTCGCTCGCCTTCGTCCTGATGCTCGTGGGCGTCAAGATGATGACTCACGTGTACCTGAAGAGAGTTCTCGGGGAGAACTTCAACCTCTATCTTCTCGCGGTCGTCCTGCTCATCCTCGCCGCCGGGGTCGTCGCCTCGCTTCTGAAGCCACGCGAGAAGGAGGGCGCCGCCTCCGCTTCGTGAGGGGCAGGCCTGGAGATCCGTCGACCGGCGGGCACCCGAAGACCCCGGCGAGGGGAGTCCCGACGGGATCGAGCCCGTCGGGGAACGCCCGGCACCCGAAGGCTCTCCAGGATCAGCTGCTCGAAGGCGGTTACGGGCCGAGCCCCGGCCTTCCCGAGCTGCCCGTCGGGCGTCGGCACGCGGCCGGCACCCGACGGCGCGAGCGACGCCGCGGCGCCGACCGGCAGGGGTCCCGAGAAAGCGAAGGCGACGGACGTGATCCACCGCCGGTGAGGCGTTCCACCGCACCTCGATTCGGACTTCGATTCGACAAGTGCGGCGGAAGTCACGGCAGGCCTCACTCGAGACTCGTGCCGCGAGGAAGCGGCGGGAAACCGGGCGGTTGCCGCACCTGGCGGGAACAGGAGGCGGCCAGGTCGGCTCAGGCCTCCGGGACCAGCGCGTCGTCCAGGACCGCAGCCTCCTCCGGCATCGAGACGGTCGCCTTCGGCATCGCCCACGGCTCGCGCTCGCCGATCTGCTGGCGCCACATGGCGTAGTAGAGGCCCCGCTTCTCGACGAGCTCGTCGTGGCTCCCCGTCTCGACGATGCGCCCGCGCTCGAGGACGTAGATCGTGTCGGCGTGGGCGATCGTGCTGAGCCGGTGCGCGATGAGGAGCACCATGTGCCGGCGGCTGCCCGACAGCTCGCGCACCGAGGCGGTGATCTCCCGCTCGGTGATCGAGTCGAGGGCCGAGGTCGCCTCGTCGAAGATGAGGAGGCGCGGTTGGCGCAGGAGCGCGCGGGCGATGGAGATGCGCTGCCGCTCCCCGCCCGACACGCGCAGGCCGCTCTCGCCAAGGCGCGTGTCGAGCCCCTCGCCCGAGCGCTCGAGGAGCGGGGTGGCCGAGGCCTGGCGGAGGGCCTCGAGCATCTCCTCGTCGGTCGCGTCGGGCTTCACGAGCTGGAGGTTCTCGCGGATCGTCCCCGAGAAGAGCTGCGGGTCCTGGGTGACGAACCCGATCTGCCGCCTCACGCGGTTGTAGCGCAGCTCGTTCGTCGGCACGTCGTCGATCGTGATGACGCCGCCGGTCGGGGCGTAGAGCCCGACGAGGAGCTTCACGAGACTCGACTTGCCGGAGCCCGAGGGCCCGACGAAGGCGATCGTGTCGCCCAGCTTCGCGGAGAAGCTGATGTGGTCGAGCGCGTCCTCCGTGGCCCCCCGGTAGCGAAAGGAGACGTCATCGAAGCGGAGGCTCTCGATCTCCCCCACGTCGACGGGGTCTTCCGGACGCTGCTCGACCGGCGTCGCCATGAGCTCTCCGAAGGCGAGCAGAGAGGCCTCCGCTTCCCGGTGGTTCAGGAGGACGTTCCCGAGCTGCTGGAGCGGGCCGAAGATCGTGTTGAGGATGAACTGGAAGGCGATGAGCTCGCCGGGCGAGAGGGCACTGCGGAAGATGAGCCAGAGCAGGATGAAGAGGATCGACTGCCGGAGGACGTTGATGATCGTCCCTTGCAGGAAGGCGAGGCCCCTCACCTTCTTCACCTTCGCCATCTCGAGGTCGAAGATCCGCTTCGTGTAGCCGGAGAGGCGCCCGATCTCCGCGCGGGTCAGCCCGAGGCTCTTGACGAGCTCGATGTTCCGGAGCGATTCGGTGATGGCTCCCGCCATGCGTCGCGTCTCGCGCACCACCTGCCGCTGGACCGTCTTGATCTTCCGGCTCAGGAGGCCCGTGAGGGAGCCGAGCAGGAGGACCCCGATCCCGAACGCCGGGATCAGGAGCCAGTGCCGCGTGACGCCGTACCAGACGAGGAAACCGATGCCGACGAGCGACGAGTAGAGGATCGTCACCGAGGCGTTCACGAAACGCTCGGTGTCGATCCTCACCTTCGAGAGCAGCGCCATCGTCTCGCCGCTGCTCCGGTCCTCCATCTCCTGGAACGAGAGCCGGAGGGTCCGGCGCAGGCCGTCGTTGAACATCTGCATCCCGACCGTCTGCACCAGGAGCCGAAGGGCGTATTCCTGCAGGGCCGACGCGAGGCGGGCGGCCAGGGCCACGGCCGCGGCGACGAGGAGCCAGCCGAGCGCACCTCGAACGAGCTCGGCCTCGGGACGGCCACCGGGATTCAGGGCGTACTGGTCGACGATTCGTCCGAAGATGAGGGGGTCGACGAGGGTCAGGACCTGCGCGACTCCCGCGAGGAGAAGCGTGAGAGCAACGAGGCCCCGGTGCGGGCGCAGGTACCGCCAGAGGATCGCCATCGCGCCTTCGCCCTGCGGCCTGGTCCTCGGCTCGACGGTCATCTCGTCGCAACGTATCACCCGACGCGATAGACTCCCCGGGTCTTCGACTCCTGGCCCCTAAAGGGGCTCCCCCACGGGACCAGGAGCGGCGGGCAGGACTCCCCCGGGGAGCCCGGAGCCCCGAGGGTCGCCTCCGGAAACGGGACGGCCTCCCGGTTGGAAAGGAGATCGCTCGATGTATCGCGCCGCGGGAGCCGCGACCCTGCGCGTCTCCGTCACCGACCGCTGCAACCTCCGCTGCGCCTACTGCATGCCGGAGGAAGGGATCCAGCTTCTCCCCCGGAGCGAGATTCCGCCGCTCTCAGAGCTGGCCTCGGCGGTCGCGTGGCTCGCGTCGAGGTACGGGGTCGACCGGGTCAAGGTGACGGGCGGCGAGCCGCTCGTCAGGGGCGGGCTCTCCGCCTTCGTCGCGAAGGTCGTCGCGATCCCGGGGGTCCGCGAGGTCTCCATGACGACGAACGGGACGCGCCTCGCGGGCACGGCCGCCGAGCTCGCGGCAGCGGGGCTCGCCCGCGTGAACGTCTCCCTCGATACGCTCGACCCGGCGCGCTTCCGGGAGCTGACCCGGGGCGGGCGCGTCGAGGAGGTCCTCGATGGGATCGACGCCGCTCTCGAGGCCGGTCTGAAGCCTCTCAAGCTCAATTCCGTCCTTCGTCGGAGCGCGTACCGCGAGGACGTCCCGGCCCTCCTCGACCTCGCCTCCCGGAAAGCGGTCGAGATCCGGTTCATCGAGCTGATGCACACCGGCACCGAGGCCGCGTGGGCGACCGCCGAGCGGGTCACGGGCGCCACGGTGCGCGAGTGGCTGGAATCGGAGGGGGCCGTGATCGCGCCGCTCCCGGACCGGCCGAACGCGCCCGCCCGCCGGACCTCGGTCTCGTGGCGTGGCCTCGAGCTCGTGGCCGGGTGGATCGACCCCGTCAGCCACTCCTTCTGCGACGACTGCGACCGCCTTCGGCTCGACGCCCGCGGGCGCCTCCGCCGCTGCCTGATGGACGACCAGCTCTTCCCGCTCGTCGACCTCCTCCGCCGCGGAGAGAGCGCCGTCGAGGAGGCCGCCGCCGGCTACGTCGCCCGCAAGCAGCCCCCGACCGCGATGACGATCGGCGCGACGATGGCCTCGATCGGCGGGTAGTCGCTCCGTCGCTCGCCCTTGC
>CALBDV010000769.1 GCA_937927565.1 uncultured Holophagales bacterium | reverse complement strand
CGAAGCCGGCAACGACGGTCGTGGCGAAACCCGCGCCGCGCCGAGCCGTGGAGGCGACGTCCGTCCTGACGGGAACGGTGGAGGCCGTCCGGACGGCCCGTCTCGTCGCCCAGGCCGAGGGTGAGGTGCAGTCCCTCCCGTTCCGCGAGGGGGACTCCGTCGGCGCCGGAGCGATCCTCCTCCGGATCGACCCCGCACGCGTGAAGGCCCTCCGTGACGAGGCGCGGGGGGAGAGGAAGTCCGTCGAGGCCGACCTCCTCGACGCGCGGCGCGTCCTCGAGCGGGACCGCGCGCTTTTCGCCCGGCAGGGGATCGGCAAGGAGAAGCTCGAGAAGTCCGAGACGACGGTGACCCGGCTCGAGGCGGCCCTCCTGAAGGCGGACGCGAGGGTCGCGGGGCTCGACGCGCAGGTGGCGTACACGGAGGTGCGGGCCCCCTTCG
Organism: uncultured Holophagales bacterium; assembly: GCA_937927565.1. GTDB lineage: Bacteria > Acidobacteriota > Thermoanaerobaculia > UBA5066 > UBA5066 > UBA5066. Next base: position 4,719 of record CALBDV010000769.1, on the reverse strand, counting down.
ACGGCTACGTCCTCGGGCGGACGGTGGAGCTGGGCGACGTCGTCCGGAGCGGGACGCCGCTCCTCTCCGTCGCCTCCCGCGAGGCGCACGTCCTCGTGCAGGTCTCCGACATGGATCTCTCGAGGGTCGGGCGAGGAGACCCGGTCGGCCTCTCGTTCGACGGCGTCGCGCTCCCGTGCGGCGGAAAGGTGAGCCGCATCCGGCCGCAGGTTGATCCGGCGACCCGAACGGCCGCGATCGAGGTGACTCCGGTGCCGGGCTGCTCCGGGCGGTTCCTCCCGGGGATGCTCGTCCGCGCGACCCTTACGCTGGAGAAACGAGGCGGCGTCGTGGCCGTGCCGGCCGACGCCGTGGCGACCCGGCCCGACGGGACGCGGACTCTCTTCGTCGCCGAAGGTGAGACGGCGCGGCAGCGGACGGTGAAGACCGGCCTCGAGGGGGGCGGCTTCGTGGAGGTCACGGCGGGCCTCGCCGAAGGAGAGCTCGTCGTCGTCCAGGGCCAGGAGAAGCTGAAGGACGGCGCCCCGATCTCCCTCAAGGGGAAGGCGAAGGGGGACGGCGGAGGCAAGGCCGGGAGCTCCAAACCCGAAGCCTCCCGGGGGAACTGATGCGCCTCACGCGCGCCGCCCTGAAGAGGCCCGTCGCGACGACCGTCCTGACGGTCGCCGCCTTCGTCCTCGGCGTCTACGGGCTCCTGACGCTGCCCGTCGACTACCTCCCCGACATCACCTACCCGATGGTGAAGATCCACGCCTACTGGCGCGGGGCGACGCCGGAGGAGATCGACACGAACGTCGCCGACCCGCTCGAGAGGGTCATGGCGACGGTCGACGACCTCGACTATCTGGAGTCGACGACGACCGAGGGGATGTACACGCTCCTCGTCAACTTCCGGTACGGCACGAACGTCGACGTCGCCTACCAGGACGTCCTCGCGGCCTACGGACGCGTCACGCGGCAGCTCCCGCGCGACATGGACCCGCCGGTCATCTACAAGGCCGACCCGTCGCAGCTCCCCGTCCTCGAGCTGACGCTCTCCTCGCCGGAGAGGAGCCTGACGTGGCTGCGGGAGTGGGCCGACAACTGGCTCCAGGACCGGCTGACGACGGTCGAGGGGACGGCGGGCGTGGAGATCGTCGGCGGGCTGAAGCGCGAGATCCGGGTGCACCTCGACCCGGAGAGGGCCCGGGGGCTCGGACTGACGCCTGCCGTCGTCGGGCGGGCGCTCGAGCTCTCGAACCTCGAGACGTTCGCCGGGCGCGTGACCGTGGAGACGCGCGAGGTGATCGCCCGGACGATGGGCGAGCTCGAGAGCCTCGACGAGGTCCGCGACGTCGTCGTGGCGCACGGACCCGACGGGCGGCTCGTGAGGGTGAGGGACGTGGCGACCGTCGAGGACTCCCACGAGGAGGCGCGCATCGTCACCCGCTTCGACGGCGAGCCCTGCGTGAAGGTCGCCGTCCTGAAGCAGTCGGCGGCGAACACGGTCGACGTGTCGAAGGCGGTGTCCGAGAGGCTCGAGGAGCTGATGCCGCTCTTGCCGCCCGACGTGAAGGTCGGGATCGTGGAGGACCAGGCGGGCTACATCCGCGCGGCCATCTCGAGCGTCCGCGACTCGGCGATCATCGCCGCGATCCTGGTCATCCTCGTCGTCTGGGCCTTCCTGGGGCGGTGGCGGCAGGTCGCCGTCATGGTCGTCGTCCTCCCCCTCACGGTGGCGGCGAACTTTTTCCTGATGAAGACCGCGGGCTTCTCGCTGAACGTCTTCTCTTTGGGCGGGCTCGTCGTGGCGATGGGGGTCGTCATCGACAACTCGATCGTCGTCCTCGAGAACGTCACGCGTCTCGGGCGGAGGGGAGAGGGGGCTTCGGCGGCGCGGCTCGGCGCGGAGCAGGTGGCGACGGCGGTCCTCGCGGCGACGCTCACGTTCCTCTCGCTCTTCCTGCCCTTCCTGATGATCCCGGGCCTCGCGTCCCTCCTCTTCCGGGACCTCATCCTGGTCGTGTCCGGGATCCTCGGGATCTCGCTCCTCGTGGCGCTCACGGTGACTCCGGCCCTCTCGTCGCTCCTGAAGGTCGCCGAGGCGGAGACCGGGCGTCCGACGGCCGTGGAGCGCGGGATGGAGCGGCTCTCGGCCTGGTACCGCGGAGTCCTGGGCCGCCTCCTCGGGCGGCCGGGCGCGGTCGTCGCGATCACGCTCGCGCTCTTCGCCCTGAGCCTCTGGCTCGGATCGAAGGTGGGCTCGGAGTTCCTCCCGAAGATCGACGACGGCCGCGTCGTCGTGAAGGTGCTGATGCCGGCCGGAACGTCGGTGGCCGAGGTCGACCGCGTCCTCGCGGGCGTCGAGGAGAAGGTCCGGGACCTCCCCGAGGTCGCGAGCGTCTTCACGCTCGCCGGCGGTCGCGTCTGGGGCCTGGCGACGCTCGAGATCCCCTACGAAGGGGAGGTCGACGTCCAGCTCGTGCCGAAGGGGAGGCGGAAACTCTCGTCCGATGCCTTCGTGAAGAAGCTCGGACCCCTCGTGAAGCAGGTGCCGGCGCCGGGAGGCCGGATCAACGTCATGCAGGCGAAGACCAAGGGGATCCGGCAGGTTGGGACGCAGGAGGTCGAGGTCAAGGTGCGGGGCGACGACCTCGCCGTAATCTTCGCCCACGCCCGGGAGGCGGGCGAGACGCTCCGCGAGACGCCCGGCCTCAAGAACGTGAACCTCTCCATGGACGTCTCGAAGCCGGAGTACCGCGTCCTCGTCGACCGGGACCGCGCTTCCGCGCTCGGGATCCCGGTCACCGAGATCGCCCTCACGCTCCGGAACCTCGTGCGGGGGGAGGTCGCCTCGCAGTTCCGCGAGGGGAGCGAGTACTACCCGATCCGGGTCATGGTCCCCGAGACGCGCATCACCGGGAAGGAAGACCTCGAGCAGCTCGCGATCGCGGTCCGGGGCGGCGTCCCCGTCGCCCTCCGGGACGTGGCGAAGGTGACGCGCGCGGTCGGGCCGGTCGAGATCGTCCGGGAAGACCAGGTCAAACAGGTGCTGGTCCGGGCCGACTCCGACGGCGTGAGCGTCGGCGAGGCGACGGCCCGCGTGGCGGCGGCCGTCCGGGGCCTCGCGCCCCCTCCGGGCGTCGAGATCTCGTTCGGGGGGCAGGAGCAGATGATGGCCGAGAACCGGCGGAGCCTCGGGGCGATCCTCGCCTTCGCGCTCTTCTTCGCCTACATCGTCCTCGCGATCCAGTTCGAGTCGTTCGTCCAGCCGTTCCTCATCATGGCGCGCGTCCCGCTGACTCTCATCGGGATCGTCGTGGCGCTCCTCCTGACCGGCATCCCGGTCGGGGCGACGGTGATGATCGGCGTCCTGATCCTGGCGGGGAACGAGGTGAACCACGGAGTCGTCCTCGTCGAGTTCGCCAACGAGCTCCGCGACGCGGGCCGGGACGTGAAGGACGCCATCCTCGAGGCGGCGGCGATCCGCCTGCGCCCGATCCTGATGACCCTCGTCACGAGCGTCCTCGGGCTCGTTCCGCTCGCCCTGAACCTCGGCGAGGGGGGCGACCTCCTCGTGCCGATGGCGGTGGCCGTCATCGGCGGGCTCCTCTTCAGCCTCTTCATGACGCTCGTCTTCCTCCCGTGCGCCTATGCGGTGCTGCCGGGGAGGCGGCCCGGTCCGGCGACGCCGGCCGGGGCCCCGCGGGCAGAGGAGGCGTGACGGGGGGGCGCCTGCTCCGAAGGTCCGCGTAGCCTCTCCCGGGGAGGGGTGTTCCCGCGGACTCCGGGGATCGAGGCTTCGACGGATCGCCTCGCGGCGGCTCGGCGTCTCGCTTGACGCGACGCGTCTCAGCATCAACAATTCTAGTTGTGACGAAACGACTCTGCCCGCCCGCTCCCACGCGAACGGGCGGACGGACGGACGACCTGCGAACGCGGAGAACCTTCTGCCCGGTTCTCCTGGGTCTGGCTCTGGTTTCGTCCGGCGGAACGGCCCTTGCCGTCGAGACGCCCCCCGCGGCGGGCGCGGAGGCGAAGGCCGGCCCGGTCTCCTTCGCCTTCGGTGGCCAGCTACGCCTGCGGTACGAGAATGACCAGGGCTTCACGGTCAAGGGCTACGAGCCCGGCGGGGGCGATGAGCTGCTGCTCACCCGCGTGCGGATCGATCTCGCCGCTGCGCTGCGTAGGGGCCCCCGCTTCGTCCTCCAGCTCCAGGACGCGCACGCGTTCCTGACCCGCTTCGACGACGCCGACTTCCCGGTGAGCAGCCCGATCGAGGACACGCTCGACATCCGGCAGCTCCACGTGGAGTGGCTCCGGATCGGCGGGAGCGCCTTCGGGCTGAAGGTCGGGCGGCAGCAGATCGCCTATGGCGACCAGAGGGTCTTCGGCCCCGGGAACTGGGGTAACACGGGCCGATTCGCGTGGGACGCGGCGATGCTGAAGCTCGAGACGAAGGGGCTCACGACCGATCTCTGGGCGGGCGCGCCCCTGACCTACCGGAGCGACGTTTGGCCGAACCGGGCCGTCGAGGACTTCCGGACGCTCGTGAGCTACACCGAGGTGAAGCGGCTCCCGTTCCGCCTCGACCTCTTCTACGTCCTCAAGTCCGACGACAGCGGGGCGATCTCCGGGGAGTCGGGCACGGGCGACCTCCGTTCGCATACCGTCGGCTTTCAGGCGGAGGGGAAGGTCGTCGGGGCGCTGGAGGCGGCTGTCACCTTCGTCGCGCAGAGG
>CALBDV010000768.1 GCA_937927565.1 uncultured Holophagales bacterium | reverse complement strand
GGGGCCGAAGGCGGACTGCGACCGGTGCGGCTGCGTCGTGCCGTTCTACCTGGCGTCGCTGACCGACCGGAGTCGCATCCTCGGCGACCTGCGAGACGAACTGTTCCACGCCGCGCGGCGTGTCGCCAGGGGGCTGTTCACCGCGGTCCCGGGCTGAGCGTCGGGCGTGCTCGCGGATGGGACGCTAGACGGTCCGGGGCTCTTCCTCCCGACCCCACCGCTCCCTCGCCGCTTCGATGTGGTCGACGAGGAACGGGAACCGGCCCAGCCCCTGGAAGAAGTCCCGGGTGGCCTCGGTGGCCTCGAGGAGGTCGCGGTCGGCATGCGGCCCGATGAGCGCGCCCTGGGCGGCCTCCGTGTAGTCGCGCGTCTCGGAGAGGAAGCGGAACGTCACGAGGAAATCGTCCCAGGTCGAGATCGCCGCGAAGGAGGCCTCGTGTGTCTCGACCAGGGACTGCACGAGGCTTCGGAAGGGCTGCGCGAGGAACGGCCGGTCCTGGTGGGCCGACATGAGGACGAGTCCATTCCGGCAGATCTGCCCGAGGAGCATGGTCAGGATCGCCCTCCATACGGTCCGGCCCTGCTCGTCGGCGGCCTCCTTCACGAGGCTCGGCGGGTACTCGACGACGGTCGTCCCTTCCTCGAGCGCGTAGATGGTCGCCAGCCGCTTCGGAGTCCCGCCCGCGAGAGCCAGGATGGACGAGTCGCCGAGCACCATGTTCGGCCGGACGATGCCCACGAGCCCCTTTTCGGTCCTCACCCCGAGCTTTCCGCTCTCGACGATCGCGAGCGACACGGCCGGGTCGCCGGCGTACCAGAGAACGGAGTCGCGGGAGAGGATCACCTTCCGCTTGAGCATCGCCTCACCTCGGCAAAGGGGGATCTCGTTCGTTCCACCCTCCATCATAGACCGCCTCGCCGTTCCCGACGGCCACGGCACGCGGAGTCAGGCCCGTGTTCTGCCGGCGAGAAGGGACGACGGCTCGAAGTTTGAAGGAGATTCTCCGCGCGGCCTGAGATACGATTTTCGATCGGTTCCCGTCCCTCGCTCCGGGATGGAGGCGCGCGATGTCGAGCTACACGCAGGCGAACCGGCCGATGGCGATCCAGTCGCCTCTCGGACCGGACGTACTTCTCCTCACGGGCCTGAAGGGGCGCGAGGGGATCTCCGAGCTCTTTCACTTCGAGCTGCAGCTCCTCGTCGAGCAGCCGAGGGTCGTCGCTTTCGACCAGATCCTCGGTCAGAGCGTCACGATAGAGCTCGCGCTGCCGGACGGAGGGAAACGGTACGTCAACGGCATCGTCAGCCGGTTCCGGCAGGGCGGCCGCGACGAGACGTTCACCCACTTCCGGGCCGAGGTCGTCCCGAAGCTCTGGCTGCTCACGCGCAAGGTGAGGAGCCGGATCTTCCAGCACGTCACGGTCCCGGAGATCCTCTCGAAGGTCTTCAGCGGACTCGTCGTCAAGATCGAGGTCAGCGGCACGTACGAGCCCCGCGACTACTGCACCCAGTATCGCGAGTCCGACTTCGCCTTCGCCTCCCGGCTGATGGAGGAGGAGGGAATCCGGTACTACTTCCGCCATTCCAGCGGCAGCCACCAGCTCGTCGTCACGGACGACGCCCTCGAGCATCCCGACGTCCCCGGCCAGAGCGAGGTCGCCTACGACGAGCTCGACCACGGCGGCGAGCCGGACGAGATGAGGGTGACCTCCTGGGAGAAGTCGCAGGAGATCCGCTCGGACACCTTCACTCTCTGGGACCATTGCTTCGAGCTTCCCGGGCAGAATCTCGAAGCGCAGCAGCGGACCCTCGAGAGCATGCCCGTGGGGGAGATCACCCACAAGCTCCGGGTCGTCGACCAGCCGTTGGAGGTCTACGACTTTCCCGGCGGATACGCGCAGCGTTTCGACGGTGTCGACGCGGAGGGCGCGCCGAGGCCGAACGACCTTCAGAAGCTCTTCCCCGACAGGGAGCGGACGGTCCGGATCCGGATGGAGATGGAGGAGATGCTCGCCCTCGCGGTGGACGCGACGAGCTACTGCCGCCACTTCGCTCCGGGCTTCGCCTTCACGATCTCGCGGCACTTCGATGCCGACGGGCGTTACCTGATCACTCGCGTCGAGCACGAGGCGTCGCTCGAAGGCGACTATCGCTCCAGCGGGACGCTCCCGTTCGTCTACAAGAACTCGTTCCGCTGCATCCCTGCGGCACTCGCGTTTCGCCCCGCGCGGACGACCCCCAGGCCGGTCATCGCGGGCAACCAGACGGCGACCGTCGTCGCCCCGCCGGGCGAGGAGATCTGGTGCGACCCCTACGGACGTGTGAAGGTCCTGTTCCACTGGGATCGCGAGGGGAAGAGAGACCCTTCGGCCTCCTGCTGGATTCGCGTCGCCCAGCCCTGGGCCGGCAAAGGATGGGGAGTGTTCTTCTGGCCGCGTGCCGGGAACGAGGTGGTCGTCTCCTTCGAGGAGGGGGACCCGGACCAGCCGCTGATCATCGGCAGCGTCTTCAATGCGGAGAACATGCCGCCGCTCCCGCTGCCTCTGCAGAACGAAGTGACGGGAATCAAGTCGGCCAGCGTCCGTGGCCACGCCGCCCAGAACTTCAACAGCATCTACTTCTACGACGCGAAGGGGCAAGAGCACCTCTCGATCCACTCGGAGCGGACCCTCGACTTCAACGCGGAGTGGGACAAGGAGTTCCACGCCGGCCGAAACAAGCACGACTGCGTCACCGGGATCGCGATGAGCAGTGTCGGCGGGCTGCCGACCGGAGGTAGCGGGGGCGGCGGAGACGATGGCGGACAAGGCGACTCCGACCGCGGCGACTTCTACGGTCCTCCCGATCACGAGGGCGACGACGACCACGACGGCCCTCCGGGTCCGCCAGGCCCTCCGGGCCCTCCCGGCCCTCCCGGCCCTCCCGGCCCTCCCGGTCCTGCCGGCCCTGCCGGTGAACCGGGAACCCCCGGCGAACCGGGTCCGTCCGG
>CALBDV010000767.1 GCA_937927565.1 uncultured Holophagales bacterium | reverse complement strand
TTCGCGAAGGAGAGCCGGTCGAACGCCGGGTCCGGGCGGCAGATCGCCCAGCGCAAGGCGAAGGAGCTCGCCCGCGGAAGGCAGGCCCGGGTGAGCTCTACGGCGGGCGGCGGCGATGAGGCAGGCGGCGACCGCGTGATCTTCCGGACCGAAGAAGGAGCCGTACTGCTCGTCGGGTATCTCGTCGGCGCCCCTGACGATCGATTCTGCGAGCGCCCAGTCGGCCGGTACGTCGGAGAGGGCCTCGACGAGAGGCTCCTGTGAGCACTCGGCGTGTTCCAGAAGGCGGACGAGGAGGACGAGCCTCCAGAACGGGACCTCCTCGGCTGGAGCCTCGGCGATGACGTTGCGGACGAACCTGTCGAGCGGCTGCGAAAGTCGCTCCGCGCGGCGCTTGCACTCCTCCCACGCATCGTCCAGACGCCCAACGACCCGGGCACGGGCTTGCTCGGGTCCCGTCGCGCTCGTCCACTGCACCTTCCGCAGGATCGTCACGAGATCGGCGCGGCTGACCGGGATACGGAGAGAGCTCGAGATCGAACGAGGGGCTGTCATCTCGACACGAATCGAAGGAAGCGGTTGGAGAGGAAGGCAGGATCCGTCACTTCAGAGACCGACCGTCCGGAGGGGCGTAAGCGAGGTGCGGCGCTTGACCCGGAGATCCGCGGCCCTGGCCGCGGGCGATGGGTCAAGAGCCGCTCCTCGCGTTGAGGCCCGAAGGACCCGAAGGGGACGCACGGGCCGAGAAGCCCCGAAGGACCCGCGAGGGCGCTGCGCATTCCTGGCGAAACACCAGGTGAACCTGATGGGAGTCGCCTCCCTCTCCAACCGCGAGAACGATACGACTGCGATGAGCTCATTTCAATTGCCGGGGAGCTCGGCAGGACACCGGTTGCAGAATTCCTGGCTGTCCACAGCGGGCGTTGGTTGAGAGTGCCACGTATTGGCGTGCTCAACCGGCAATGTCTGTTCTCGGCACCGACGGAGTTCCAGGGGCGGGCTCGCCGCAGAGGGCCCCGCACCCAGAAGCCTCTTCCTCCTCGTCCCCCACCGTCCCGTAGTCGAAACCGTAGACGTCCGTGTACCAGACCGGGCCGCAGGCCATGCCGCCGTGGGTGATCTCGAGGGCGAGGAGCTGGTTGCCGTAGCCGATCCGCTCGA
>CALBDV010000766.1 GCA_937927565.1 uncultured Holophagales bacterium | reverse complement strand
AGGGAGTCGAGGTCGTCGTCGAGATTCGGGGCGCGTGCCACGAGAACCGTATTCTCACCCGAACCGGGGTGCTAGAGTCGACATGGATGCGCGATGTCCGCCTTCCCGAGTTCCCGTGTGTCGTCCCGGTCGAGGTCCGGTTCCGCGACCTCGACGCGATGGGACACGTGAACAACGCGGTCTACCTCACGTTTTTCGAGCAGGCCCGCCTCGCGTTCTGGCTCGCCCTGCACCCGGGAGGAGCGCCCGGCGAGGCGGTCGATGTGGCGCGGATCGGGTTCGTCCTGGCCCGGGCCGAGTGCGACTACGCCTCCCCCGTACGCCTCGGCGAACGGCTTCTCGTCGGCTGCCGCGCCGGGGACTTCGGCGCCTCGTCGTTCGTCTTCGACTACCGGATCGTCGCGGCCGGGGGATCGGTCGACGCCGAGGTCCGCCTCGTTGCGTCCGGCCGGACCGTTCAGGTCACGTGGGACTGGGCGTCGGGAACGAAGGTCCCCGTCCCGGACGAGCTGAAGAAGCGGGTCGAGGCGTTCCAGGCCGCCACGCCCAGGGGCCCCCAGCGTTCCGCCCACACGATTACTGGATCCTGACGCGACCCGAGAATCCCTCGTCGTACCCGTGGTAGTAGTCGAGGCTCTCTTCGGGCCACCGCCAGCACCAGTAGCCGTCGCCGGAGTCGAAGTCGACGAGCCAGGGTCCCTTGACCTCGATCCCGAGCTCGTTCATCTCCCGGGCCCACGCCACCAGGATCCCCCTGGCCTCGGGGTCGTCCGGCCCGGTTCCTCTCTCGCCAAGATCTTCGATCTTCGAGAGGGCTCGCCGCGTCCGCTCCCGCACCGAAGGGAGGAGCTTGCGGGCCTCCTCGAACGTGAACGTCCTTTTCACGGCGGGATCGTAACCCGGAGGACGAGGCGTTGATCCCGGCGCTTCTGGCCTATGGCGCCGCCGTCCTCCTCGTCGGGCTCTTTGCCGCTCGTCGCGCCTCTCGTTCGCCCGAGGCGTTCCTTCTCGGCGACCGTTCGTTCGGCCTGCTGGCCACCTGGGCCGCCCTCACGTCCACGACGATCGGCGGCTCGACGACCCTCGTCCTGGCCGCCCTCGTGGCCGCCCGCGGTCTCCCCGGCATCTGGCTCGACCTCTCGGGGGCGTTCGGCCTCCTGGCCCTCGGGCTGCTGCTGGCCCGCAGGATCCGTGAAACGGGAGAGGTAACGCTCTCTGCGGTCGTAGGCCGCTTCTACGGCGAGCGCGTCCGGAAGATCGCCGCGTTCCTCGTCGTCCTCGCCGAGATCGTCTGGTTTGCCCTCCTCGCGCAGGCGACCGAGGTCGTCATAACCGCGCTGACCGACTGGGACGGCACCGCGGTCCTCGTCGCCACGGCCGCGCTGTTCGTCGCCTACACGAGCCTCGGGGGGCAGCGGGCCGTCGTGAGGACCGACATCCTTCAGCTCGGGTTGATGCTCGTGGGCATCGTCGGCGTCGCCCTTCCCCTCGCGCTCGCGTCGCTGTCGCGGACGGGCTGGCCGCAGGAGCTCCTCGTCTTCCCCGTCGGACCCCGCTTCGGCTGGGCCGACGCCGGCGCCCTTCTCATTCTCGTCGGCCTGCCGCACGCGGTCGGGAGCGACGTGTGGGCCAAGCTCCTCTCGGCCCGGGACGCGACGACGGCTCGCCGCGCCGCCTTCGGCGCAGCGGCCGCCAAGCTCGGGTTCGGGGCCGCGGTGACCGTCGTGGCGCTCGCCGGCGTCGCCCTCGGTGTCGGCGGTCCGCCACAGGCGCTGTTCCCGGCCACCGTCCGCGATCTGGCGGGGCCGCTCCTCTCGCCGCTTCTCCTCGTCGCGCTCGTGGCGACGATGCAGTCGTCCGCCGACTCGGTTCTCCTCTCGGCCGCCGCGGCCACCTCCCATGACCTGCTCGGCGGAGCCCCGGCCCGCACGTCCCGCCTCCTCGTCGTCGTCTACGGCGCGCTCGGGCTCGCCGTCGCGCTCTCGATGCGCGACGTCCTCGAGACCTTCCGCCTCGGCTACACGGTCTTTGCGTCGGGGCTGATTCTCCCGACGGTCGTCGCCTTCGCACCCCGCATCCAGGTGCGCCCGGGAGTGGCCGGTGCCGCGATGCTCCTCGGGGGCGGCGCTGCCGTGGCCGCAAGGCTCTCGGGATGGGGACCCGACCCGGTCCTCGTCGGGACCGCCGTGAACGCCATCGTCCTCTTGACCGGTCTGCAGCGGCGGACGGGCGGGGGACGCGCGTTCAGCCGAGACCGCTGAGCCGGAGGGCCGCCGCCACGACGGCGCCGCGAGCGGCCTCGTCCGGAAGCGGAGGCGGCACGGGCGCGGCTCCGTCGTCCCTGCGGGATTCGGCGGACGACGGCCAGGGGGCGGCGGCGAGGAACGTGGCGTCGACGAGCGTGATCATGGAGCGCGCGGTCTCCTCGGGCCTCCGGGCAGGCCGCCCGTTCGACGGCTCGAGAACCGGGCCGAGCGCTTCGGCGAGCCAGCGGACCCTTCGGTCCGGGGAGGCGCCTTCCCTTCGCTCGGGGCCCGCGAGCGCATCGAGGAGCGCGAGGCGCGCGAGAATCGGACGCTCGGATCCGAAGGCGAACAGTCCTTCGACGAGACGTGAGACCGCCTCGCCGCCGAGCCCGGACGGGACGGCCGGCAACGTTCCCCTGCTCGCGTTCTCGAGGACGGCCCGGTAGAGCCCTTCCTTGCTCCCGAAGTGGTAGTGAAGCGTCGCGACGTTCACGCCGGCCCGTGCGGCAATCGCCCGGGTCGTGGCACCGACGAAGCCGCACGCGGCGAACGCCTCTCCTGCAGCCCGCAGGATCTCCCGCCGGGTTTCTTCCGGGTTCCCGTCTCGCGGCCGGCCGACACGCTTCTTTTCCATCGCTCGCTTTCCGTACCGTCCCGGCATTCGGATTCCCCCCTCGACGCACCTCCGTTTCGGGGCGCTAAGATTCCCCGTCCCCCCGAAAGGAGCCCCACGATGAGACGCTTCCCCCTCGCCGGCCTCGCCCTCCTCCTCCTGAGCGGCCCGGCGGCTGCCGACACCCCCGCGACGACTCAGTGGATCCTCGCCACGGCGAAGGCCACCGGCCGCGGCGGAGAGGAGTTCGTCAGTTCCCTGCGGATCGTGAACCCACTGTCCCAGGCCGCCAACGTCGACCTGACGTATCTCGCCCAGAGCCCGATCGACGGCACCTTCTCGGCGACCGGCGAGAACGGGGCCGCCCCGAAGGTGCGCGTGACGGTGGGACCGGGGGAGACGCTGGCGATCGAGGACGTCCTCGGAACGACGTTTGCCGGACAGGCGGCCCCGTTCGGCATCCCGGCCGGTGGCATTCGGGTCGATTCCGACGTACCGGTCTCGGTCCTTTCCCGGACCTTCGTCGCCAATGCCCGAAGCGCGGGCGGGGTCCCCGGGACGTTCGGCTTCTCGATTCCCGCACAGTCGCCGGGCCAGACGGTGTCGGCGGGCGAAACGGCGTGGCTGCCTTACGTCTCCTCCTCGCCCTCTGCCTCGAGCGGCTTCCGCACGAACCTCATTCTCCTCAACACCGGCGCGGCGACCACGGTTGCGAGCGTCACGCTCCTTCGGGGGGACGGGACGCCGGTCGCCCCCCCGCGCGACTACACGCTCGGCCGCCTCTCGGCCGCCCAGCAGGGCGACGTCGGTGCTTCCTTCGGCGTCGGCGGGACCGAGACGAATCTGAAGATCGTCGTCACCGTCAAGAGCGGAGGCCCCGTGGCGATCGGGGCGTCGCTGATCGACAACGCGATCTCCTCCATCGCCTTCATCCCGCCCGTGAAGCTCGACGAGCCCGACAACGGCGCCTACGGCTGGGTCGTCACGCAGGGGGACCCCGCCCTCGCCTCGGCGGGACGGCTCGACATCCAGAACGGGGTCCCGAACTTCCTGAGCGGCCTTCTCGTCGTCGGCTGCGAGACGGGCTCCTTCCTCTACACCTTCCTCGCGTACGGCGTGGACTCCGGGATCACTCCGAATACCACCTTCACGCCCCTTTCGGGAGGAGGCTGGAGCTTCGCAGGGAGTTCCCCCGATTCCGGCACCTGGTCCGGGACGGTCCTCCCCTGGGTCGACGGATCCCTCTTCGGAACGGTGACGTTCACGACTCTCGCCACGGCCCGCTGCCCCACGGTGACGAAGTCCTACGAGTTCGCAGGCTCGAAGGCCTTCGGCTTCGAAGCGACGCCGTGAGGACCCCCGGCTCGTTCCCCTCCGCGTCCGCCCTCCTCGCCGTCGCACTCGCAGCGGCGGCCTGCAGCCGGCCGGGACCCGAGACCCGCTTCCTCAATTTCGACCCCGAGAGCACTTCCGGGGCCCTGGTCTCGGGCTGGTCCGGATTCGAGAAGGCCGCTACGGGGGACACTTTCGTCTGGGCGCAGGCGAGAGAGGCGACGGTGACCGTCACGGTCGGCGGTCCCGCCGACCGGCTCATCCGTTTCCGGGTCTGGCCGTTCGGGTGGCCCGGGGCGCCGCCGCAGACGGTGGCCGTGTGGGTGAACGACGTCCGGCTCGAGGCGATGACGGTCTGGGAAGGCCCGAGGGTCTATTCGGCAGCCTCGCCCGGCCCGGCGTGGAAGAGCGGCAGGAATGCCCTGCGGTTCGAGTTCGCATGGGCCGAGGCCCCGAAGGACCGGATTCCCGGCGCCGGCGACTCCCGGACGCTCGCCGCCGCCTTCGACTGGATCGAGATCCTCCCCACCGGCGCCGAGGCGTCGCGGCAACCGTAGGGGACCGCCGGGAGACCCCTTTCGGTCGGCGCCGTGGGCTCGGGGGGTCCGGGGGGAGCGAGGAAACGCTCCTCCCGAAAAGCGAAAACGGGCCGGGGGACGCTCGTCCACCCGGCCCGCGAGGATTTCCGTTCCGAAGGGGCGGCTAGAGGATGACGCCCTTGAGCGGGATCTTGATCTCCTTCTTCGCGGGGTCGGTCGTCGAAACCGTGACGAACCCGTCGAAGACCCCCTTCTTCACCTTGTCGTCGACCGAGATGATGACCTGCGCGCGGCTCTTGTCGGCCATGACGATCTCGGCCTTCACGCCCGCGACGTTCGACTCGGCCTTCGTCACCTGGAAGGCCTCGTTCTTGAGGTTGTTGTTGATGATCGTGACCGTCCGCTTCACGGGATCGGCCTTCGGCTCGAAGTTGCCGAAGTTGACCGAGAGCGGCGTGATCGAGAGGGTGGGCTTGATGTAGCCGGAAACCGCGAGGCTCAGCTCGGGCTGCTTGGCGGCGCCGGTCGCCACCTTGACGTACCCGCCGAGAAGCCCTTCGGGGGCGTCGGGGGTCGTCGTGACCGTGACCTTCCACTGGCTGGCACCCTTGCCGGCGACCTTTTCGGCTTCGGTCGCCGGGGCGAGCGTCGCCTTGATGTAGCTGTTCGGCGGCTCGACCTTCGTCGGCTTGAAGTCCGCCTCGTCGGAGGAGAGGACGATCGTCGACGTGGCGGTCTCGCCGGTGAGGGCCTGGAGGCGGAAGAAGCCGACCGGGCTGGTCTCGACGTACGGCTTCACGTTCGCCATGACGAAGACGGTGATCTGGGGCTTCTCGGGATCGTCCGTCAGGATGAGGGCCGACTTGGAGATCGGTCCCTGGAACGTCTTCGTGTCGACGTTCAGGACGATCTTTCCCTCGGCGCCCGGCTTGATCGTCTTGTCGTACTCGGGGGCCGTGCAGCCGCAGGA
>CALBDV010000765.1 GCA_937927565.1 uncultured Holophagales bacterium | reverse complement strand
TCCTGCCGGTTCGTCACCGAGAGGACCCCGCCGGTGAGCCCGATGAGCGCGTTGTTCGCTCGGGTCTTCCCGGCGGCGAACGAGATCGTCGTCGTCACGGGAGCCACGCCGCTGCCGGGGAAGAGCGTCAGGGCGCCGGGGGCCGTCTGGCCCGTCACGGTCACGTTGACCGCGACGGCTTTCGCGTCGGCCGGGACGCCGCACGCGCCGGCGGCCACGGTGAACGACCTCGTCTCTCCGGCCACGAGCGCAGGTCCGCCGAACGGTCCCGTCGCGTTGCGGGTGTCGACGAGGCGGCACGGCGTCAACGTGTGGAAGGAGGATGGGCTGGGCGCCACGCTCTCGGGCGCCACCTCCACGAGCCGCGCCGAGCGGGGCGGCAGGTCGAGCGTCAGCGAGCCGCCGCTGAGCGCGGCGGTGCCGAGCGCGGCGAGCCGCGTCGCGCCGTCGAAGCCGAAGAGCCGCACGCTCCGAGTCCCCCCGCCCGCCAGCGAGACCGTGACCGGGCGCTGGACGGTGTCGCGGTTCACGAGGACGACGCGCAGCGGCCCGCCCGGAGCCTCCACCGCGTAGCCGCTCACCGCGTCGAGCTCGCTCGAGGCGGCCCTCACGCTCGTGCCGGCGACGCGCGATCCCGCGCCGTCGTAGTCGAGCCAGAGGCGGAAGGCGTCCTCCACGAACGACCCCGCGGCCGGGGCCACCCATCGCGTCGCGATGTCGACCCCTTCCCGCGCGAAGATCCCGAGCACCTCCGCCTGCGCGAGCGCGCTCGAGAGGCCGTCGTCGTTTCCCCAGCTGTACTCGGTGATCGCGAGCTTCGTCCCGGGCAGCTCGGCGGCGATCCACTCCTTCATCCGCGGGATGAGCCGCACCGCGTCGGGGATCCACGATTCGTCGACGTAGGTCGGGTCCCAGAGGCTCCGGAGCGACCGGAGCCGCCGGGCGGACGTGGCGGCCGACTCGTCGCCCGACAGCGCCACGCCCTGGGCCTGCGGGTAGTAGTGGACGTCGAGGACGTCGACGAGCCGCACGCCGTGCGCTTCCTGGTACTGGCGCACCTGCCGCAGGTACCACTGCGTCAGCGGCACGCTTCCGTGGGCGATGAAGTCGGCGCCGTTGGGCGAGCAGTTGTCGGCCGCGGAGTAGAAGTACTCGCACCAGCCCCACGACACCGGTCCGAAGACGACCGCCGCCGGGTCTTTCGCCTTGATCGCGGCGGCGACGTCGCGCGACTTCGTCCAGAGCTCGTCGAACGTGAGCGGCTGCGGGTGGACGTCGCGGTGCGTCGAGTCCCAGAGGGCCGGCTCGTTGTCGAGGGCGTAGTAGCGGATGCCGCCGTTCCCGGCTGTCCCGAACTGCGCGGCGAGGTGGTCCATCCAGGCCGTGACGAACGCCGGGGTGATCGCGATCGACGTGTCGAGCGGGTCGTTCCCCGTCACGAACGCGCCGCCGGGGCGAATGCCGTTCCCCGCGTCGGGCTGGCACCAGAAGGCCCCTCCCGTCGCCGTGCACTCCGTCTCGGTCTGCGCGCCGTAGCTCTGCACCGAGAAGCCCCACGACTTCGCGCGGCTCTTCGGCGTCCAGCCGATGAGCGGCACGGTCAGGATCGGCTCGCCCCCCGCGGCCCGCGTTTCGGCGAGGAACCGGTCGGCGGCCGAGCCGGAGGGAAGGTTCTCGGGCGCGGCGTTGTCCTCGGGGACGTTCATGAAGAACCAGTCCATCCCCTTGTTCGACGTGTCGTTCTGCCAGTTGTAGCGGGTCACCGAGTTCCCGCCCCAGCGGCGCACCGGCCACTTCAGCGCGGCAGCCTGGGCGGCGGACCCGAAGTTCACGCCGAAGATCTGCGGGTTCACGAGCCGCCGGTCCAGCGCCGGGTCGACCGCAACCGTCACGGCCCCGCCTACCGGAGGCGGGGGAGGAGGCCCCGTGCGCGCCAGCAGCCTCACGTCGTCGACGTAGATCGTCGCCTGGTCTACCCCGGAGGAGTCCTGGAGCCAGAGCCCGTCCCAGCTCCCGGTCGTCAGGCCCAGCGCCGAGAACGGCACCGTCGCCTTCGCCCAGGTCCCGGCCGGAATCGAGCCCCCTTCGACGAAGCCCGCGAGCGCGGCCGACCCCGCGGGGCTCCCGCCGATCAGGATCGCCACAGTGAGCTGCTGCCCCCCGGCGCCGGCGCCGCGGACCCAGAGCTCGATCGCCTCGTACTCGGTCCCGGTGAAGCCCGCGTCGCGATGGAGGAAGAGTCCGTCCCAGTCGTCGGGCTCGAACGAGATCGCGGCCGTTCCGGAGTGGACGACGGCCGTCTGCGCCAGGTCGAACGTCCCCCACCCCCAATCGACGAAGCCGTTCTGCAGCGAGTCGGTGTAGACGGCGAGCTGCGCGGACGCGGAAGGAGCGACGACGGCATCGAGGGCGAACGCCACGAGCGCGACGGCGAGGACGCCGACCCTCCGCTCACGGAGGCGGGCGGCCGAAGGAGCGGGGAGGCGTTGGCGAAGCATGGGTCGACGGAACCGTACAGCTCCAGCGAAGTCCTGCCTACTGGACCCCGGTCGAGCCGTTCCCTGTCCGGGTCCTGTCGGAAGGCATTTCTTCGAGCACGAGGTTGGCCCGTCGGCAGCCTCGCCGAAGGGCCCTTTGTGGAACCGCAGGAAGCAGAGGGTGGACGAGACCCCGTTATGGCTCGAGCATCCACTCCCAGACCGGTCGGGCGATGACGCCTTTCGGGGTTTCGCGCGGAAGCGCGTCCGCAGTGAGCGTCAGGAGCCATCGCTTCGCGCGCGGGAACGCGGCCGCGGCCTCATCCAGGGCTCGAAGCTCCCGCGCCGCCGTCGTGGGCTCGGTGGCGTCTGCACAGACCTGGATGAGCTCGAGCGCCCCGCCCGGAGTCCTCGCGAGGAAGTCGACCTCGTTGCCTTCGGGGGTCTTCACCCAGGTCACCTCGCAACGCCTTCGTTCCAGCTCCAGGAAGACGGCCGTCTCCAGGGCGTGCCCCGAGTTCGACCGGCCGGTGCGGTCAAAGACTGGGATGAGGCCCGGATCGACGGGATAGACCTTCCGCGGGTTGACCATCCTCTGTCGCTCGGAAGGCGCTTCCATCCAGACGACGCGGATGAGGAACGAGTCCGCGAGGTGGGCGATCAGGTCGTGGACCGTGTCCTTGCCGACCTTGAGCCCCTGGGACTTCAAGTCCCGGTAGAAGCGTTCCGCGCTGAAGTGCCCCGCGGCGTTCCCAAGGAGGTGTCGCACCAGCCAGCGCAGCGCCGCGATGTTCGCGACTCCGTGGCGCTCCATCACGTCCCGGAGCATCGCCACGTCCACGTAGTCGAGAAGCAGACGCCGCCTCGTCGCGTCGTCCAGGCCCTGTGCCTCGGGGAAGCCTCCGTTCCCGAGGTACTCCACGAATGCGGCCTCGAGCACCGACCTCTCGGCGGCCGTGATCAAGCCAGGAGGCGCCGGGACGGCCATCCCACGATGCCGAAGCACCTCCTCGAAGCTGAAGGGGTGAAGGACGACCTCCCAGCCGCGTCCCCTCATCGCCGTCGCCACTTCGCGGCTGAGAAGAGCCGCGGACGATCCGCTCAGGAAGACCTCCACCTTTTCCGAGTCGAGGAGGCGCCGGACGAACCGCTCCCACCCGGTGACCGTCTGGATCTCATCCAGGCACCACGTTACAGTCTCGAGCTGGCGCAGCGCCGGGAAGCGGCGGTAGTACTCCTCGGGTAGAAGACGGAGCTGGTCGGCGGTCATCCCCACGAGCTGCTCGTCCTCGAGGCTGACGAAGACGAGCCGCTCCCGCGGCACGCCGGACTGCAGGCGCTCCCGGCGGATCTGGTGAAGGAGCGTCGTCTTCCCCGCCCGGCGCATCCCGATGACGGCCGTAGCCTTTCCGGGCAAGCTCAGCCGCCCGTGCACCCGCCGCGGCGTGGAGTCTGGGATGGGCGACGAGATGCCTTCCCCCAGCTTTTCGACGAGGCGGGTCCGAAAAGGGGATTCGAGCTCGGAGGCCATTCTGAATAACTTCACACGGGTAGAAGGAGGAAAGCAAGCATATTTCTCCTTCCTGTAAGGAGAAATGGTCCGTGGCGACTTTGTCCCGTGGCCGGGACGTTGCTTTCGCGACGCCGTCCGTCGAGCGGGTCGGCCCGAGATCAGGCCGGCCGGATCCAGAGCCCGGTCAGCGTCAGCTCGATGGCGTCGAAGGGCTCGGCCCGCACGACGTCGTCGCCGCCGGCGGTGAGAACGAGAAGCCAGGCCTCGCCCTGCCTCCGGTAGACCTCGAGCGTCTCTAGACCTGGGTCGACGAGCCAGGCGTGCCCCACACCCTCACGTGCGTAGATCGCGAGCTTCTTCAGCCGGTCGAGGCGCGCCGTGGCGGGAGAGAGAACCTCGCAGACCCAGTCGGGCGCGAGGGAGAAGAAAGCCTCGCGCGGCAGCACCGGGAGTCGTTCGCGCCGCCAGCCGGCCAGGTCTGGCACGAGGACGTTCCGCCCGAGGTGAAGCTCCGGCTCGTCGACGATCCACCAGCCGCCAGGGCCGCCGCGACCGCGGTCGAACGGGGTTCCAAGGTCGTAGCCGAGCGTCGAGGATGCCCGCTGATGGTCGATCGCCGGCCGGGGCGTCGCGTGAAGCTCGCCCTCGACGAGCTGCCCGACGACCTCGTCCGGCAGGGCGAGGAGGTCCTCGTAGGTCGGTTCCCGTTTCCTGGCGACTCCGGACATGTTTCACAGTCTATCTGTCAGGGCCAGGGGGAGACGGAAGGCGCACCGTGAGCCTCCGACACT
>CALBDV010000764.1 GCA_937927565.1 uncultured Holophagales bacterium | reverse complement strand
CTCCTTCACTACGCACGGGGGGTCTCGGCCGGCCTCGTGACGGCGTCGGTCGTGGGGCTCCTAGGCTATCGGCAGCACAAGGCGAGGGCCCGGCTGCTGCGCGAGGTCGCGGCGCGGCGCGCCACGGAAGCTCGAGACATCCGGGCGCTCCTCGGTTTCATCGTGGACGCGACGCCCTCCGCCCTGGTCGTCCTCGATCCGGCCTATCGTGTCGTGCGAGCCAACCGCGCCGCCGAGGCCGTACACGGGCCGGGCCTGGCGGGGCGCTTCTGCCACGACGCCCTGGCCGCGTGCGCGACGAGGTGCGACGAGTGCCCGGCGGCCGCGACGTTTGCCGACGGCACGGCGAAGGCCTGCGCGCGTCCGCACACCGACCCGCGGACCGGCGAGGTCCTGGCGGTGGAGAGCCACCCGCTCGACCTGCCCGACGGTCGCCGGCACGTCCTCCTCGTCGAGCGGATCGTCACCGAGCAGAAGAAGCTCCAGGCGCGCCTCGTTCACCAGGAGAAGATGGCGGCGTTCGGGCTCCTGGCCGCCGGGGTCGCGCACGACCTCGGCAACCCGCTCGCGTCGATCGAGGCGCAGCTTCAGCTCCTGGACGGGACGCGCCTCGACGACGAGCCGGCCGCCGTCATGGCGACGGTCCGGCAGGAGGTGGGCCGGCTGGGCCGGATCCTCCGGGAGCTCGTCGACTTCGCCCGGCGCCGCCGCGACGAGGCGACGCTCGTCTCGGTGCAGGCCGTGACGGAGGACGCGCTGCGCCTCCTGAGGCACGACCGCCGGGCCCGGAACGTGACGGTCGAGACGAGCTTCGACCCCGAGACACCGCCGGTGAAGATGGTGGAGGACCACCTGATGCAGGTCGTGCTGAACCTCCTCCTGAACGCGGTCGACGCCATGCCCGACGGCGGAACTCTGCGGCTCGAGGTGACGCCCTCGGGCGGCGACGTGGCGCTCCGCGTCCACGACACGGGCTCCGGCATGGACCGGACGGTCCTCGGGCGATGCTTCGAGCCGCTCTTCACCACGAAGGGCTCCGGTCAGGGGACGGGCCTGGGCCTCAGCATCTCTCGAGACATCCTTCTGGAGTCCGGAGGCCACATCGAGCTGCACAGCACGTTGGGGCACGGCACCACGGCCGTCGTGTCGCTGCCCGCGGCAGTCGTGGAGCGGGCCACGGCCGACACCGGACGAGCCGCGTGAACGAGCCCACGGGACGCCTCCTGATCGTGGAGGACGAGCGGGCCCAGCGCGACGCCCTCGTGCAGTACCTCTCGCGCCGGGGGCATCACGTCGTCGGGGTCGCGACGGGGGAGGAGGCCCTCGAGCGCCTGGCGGTCGAGAGCTTCGGCCTCCTCGTCACCGACCTTCGTCTTCCGGGCGTAGACGGACTCACCGTGGTCCGGCGGGCCCGGGAGCTGGACGAGGAGATGGGCGTCCTGCTGACGACGGCTTTCGCGTCCGTCGAGTCGGCCGTCGAGGCCCTCCGGCTCGGCGCGCACGACTACCTCCTGAAGCCGCTCATCCTCGAGGAGGTGGCGCGCAAGGTGGCGAACCTCCTGGCCCACGGAGAGCTCGTGCGGGAGAACGGGCGCCTGCGCCGGATGCTGAACGAGCGGGACTCGGAGACCGAGATCGTCGCCGTGTCGGCCGCGATGCAGGAGGTCCTGGGCTGGGTCCGCCGCGCCGCCGGCTCGCGGGCGACGGTCCTCGTGAGCGGGGAGACCGGTACCGGCAAGGAGGTCGTCTCGCGGTCGATCCACCAGCTCGGCGCCGGGCGCGACGAGCCGTTCCTCGCCGTGAACCTCGCGGCCCTGCCGGACACGCTGGTCGAGAGCGAGCTCTTCGGACACGAGCGCGGGGCCTTCACCGGGGCCGAGCGCCGGCGGGAGGGGATCCTGCGGGCCGCGGGGCGCGGGACGGTCTTCCTCGACGAGATCGGCGAGCTGTCCCTGGCGGCGCAGGCCAAGCTCCTGCGCGCGCTCGAGGCGCGTGAAGTGCAGCCGCTCGGCAGCGACCGCACCGCGCCGTTCGAAGCCCGCCTGATCGTCGCGACCCATCGCCGCCTCGCGGACCTCGTCGAGACGCACGAGTTCCGGGAAGACCTCTATTACCGCCTCGCCGTGCTCGAGATTCACGTCCCTCCGCTCAGGGAGCGGCGCGAGGACGTGCCGGGACTCGTGCAGCGGCTGCTCCAGCGGAACGCGCAACGGAGCGGCATCCCCGTCCCGATCGTGACGGCCAGCGCGATGCGGGCGCTGTGCCAGTACCTCTGGCGGGGGAACGTGCGCGAGCTCGCGAACGTGCTCGACCGCGCCCTGATCCTCGCCGACGACGGCCGGATCGACGTGGAGCAGATTCCGTCCGACGTCCGGAGCGCCGGGGGACCGGACCTCGACCTGACGCAGGCGATCGACCGGTTCGAACGGGGCTACATCGCGATGGCGCTGCGCCTGTCGGGAGGGAACCGCGAGAAGGCCGCCGAGGACCTCGGCATCTCGCCGGCGACGCTCTACCGCCGGCTCGAGCGGTTCGGGCTCAAGGGGGGCGAGACGGGCCGGAACCGCTCCTGAGCCGGAGGCGCGGCTCTCAATCCTGACGAGCCGGGAACCGGCTTTCTCTCAGAAGTGAGAGGCCCGGAGACGGCCGGTGCCGTTCCGAGCTGGTTTCCGCGGTGGTACGCCCCTTGCCCTTCCTTCGACGTCGACGCGGCGCTCAAGCCGGCTCACGAGGAAGGGAAACGAGTGCGACCAGCTCTCCTCTGGATCCTGCCCCCTCTTCTCCTCTCCGCCCCCCTGTCGGCCCAGGCCCCGACCTCGGCTGCGGCGCCCGCCGCGCCGTCGACCGTCCCCGCCGCGACCACCGCGACGGCTGCGGCGCCCGCGGCACCACCTCAGGCGCAGGAGCAGTCTCCGGCCGAGGACCTCTTCGCCAGGAAGTGCGGCTCGTGCCACACCGTGGGCAAGGGGGTCCGCGTCGGGCCCGACCTGAAGGACGTCGCCAAGCGGCGGAGCCGGGCCTGGCTCGAGCTCTTCGTGAAGACGCCGAGCGCCCTCCTCGACAGCGACCCCGACGCGCGGAACCTGCTCGCCGAGTTCAAGGGCGTCAGGATGCCCGACCTCGGCCTCTCCGACGCGGAGTCCCGGATGCTCGTGGACCTCGTGATCCGCTGCTCGACGGAGCCGTGCAACCTCGCGGGCCGGTTCGTCGCCGCGACGACCGCCACGCCGCGCGACAGGGCGGTCGGCCGCGAGCTCTTCCTGGGGCTCGCCCCGATGAAGGCCGGGGGCGCTCCGTGCGTCTCGTGTCACACGGTGAGGGGGTCGAAGGGCCTTCTCGGCGGGGGACGCCTCGCGAAGGACCTCACGAACGTCTTCGCGCGCCTGGGAGACGAGGGTCTCGACACCGCCCTCAAGAGCCCCGCGTTCCCGCTCATGAACAAGGTCTACGCGGTCCATCCGCTCGAGGCGAGCGAGGCCTTCGCGCTCCGGGCGTTCCTCTACGAGGCGAACCTGGGCGGGGAGCCGGCCCG
>CALBDV010000763.1 GCA_937927565.1 uncultured Holophagales bacterium | reverse complement strand
GCTCCGGCCGAAGTAGTCGACCTGGACCGAGTGGTCGACGACGAGATCGACGGGAACCAGCGGCTACACCCGCTCGACGTCCCCGCCGTGGCGCGCTCCCGCAGAGCGCATCGCGGCGAGATCGACGAGGAGCGGCACGCCGGTGAAGTCCTGCAGGGGGACGCGGCCGACGACGAAAGGCACCTCCGCAGTCCGCGTGGCGCTCGGCTGCCAGGGCGCGAGCGTTTCGACGTCCTCGTCGTGGATGCGCCGGCCGTCGCGATTGCGGAGCACCGATTCGAGGAGGATTCGGAGGCTCACCGGCAGCCGCGAGATGTTGGCGACCCCTGCTCTCTCGAGCAGCGGGAGCGAGTAGTAAGTGCCAGATGCTCCGGAGGGCAGAGGCAAACGCTGGTCCACGTCGATCATGGCTCTCTCATGACTCTCTCTGAGCCTGATGCCGAGCCCACTCCGCCCGCCGTCGACGATCCCTTCGGTGCAGCGAAGGACCCTGTTGCAGGCCCGATTCGGGTATCGTATCGCGCGGGACGGTACGAAACGCCTGCTCATCCGTTCCCCCGAGGTTCGATGACTGCGCTCCCTGACGATCTCCTCCGCCGCATCCTGGACGGCTCGCCCGATGCGATCCTGATCAGCGACCAAGAGGGTACGGTGCGGTACTGGAACGCCGGGGCCGAGCGGGTCTTCGGCTTCCGCGCCTTCGAGGCGCTCGGAGTTTCGATGGACTTCATCATCCCCGAGCGGCTTCGCGGCCGGCACTGGGCCGGCTGGAAGACGACCATGAAGACCGGCGTCACCCGCTACGGTGAGGGCCAGCTGCTCGCCGTGCCTGCGCTCCACAAGGACGGCCGGCAGATCTCCGTCGAGTTCTCGATCCAGCTGCTGAAGGACGTCGGGGGCCGGATCGAGTGGGTGGTGGCGGTGATGCGCGACGTGACGGAGCGCTACGGCCGCGAGAAGGCGCTTCGAGCCCAGCTGAAGGTCCTGGAGGCGAAGGCGACTGGCCAAACCTAGGAGGAGGGGGGACCGATGTCCGACTTCAAGTACGTGGTGATCGGCGCCGGGATGACGGGGCACGCCGCGGCGCAGGGGATCCGGTCGATGGACGCGAGCGGGTCGATCGTCCTGCTCGGTGAGGAGCCGGTGGGACCGTACTCGCGGCCGCCGCTCACGAAGGGTCTCTGGACGGGGCAAGAGGAGGGCTCGATCTGGCTGCCCGCCGTCGAGGGCGTCTCGAGTCGCACCGGTGCGCGCGTCGTCGCGATCGACCGGGTCTCGCGGCGGGTCGCGCTCGAGGGAGGCGAGACCGTCGGGTACGAGCGGCTCCTCCTCGCGACGGGTGGAACCCCGCGGCGCCTGCCCTTCGGCGGCGACGAGGTCGTCTACTACCGGACCGTCGCGGACTACCAGCGCGTCCGGGCGCTCCCGGTGGGCAAGCACGTGGCGGTCGTCGGCGGAGGCTTCATCGGCTCGGAGATCGCGGCTTCGCTCGCGACGGCTGGCTATCGAGTGACGTTGCTCTTCCCCGATGAAGGGATCGGCGGGCGTCTCTTTCCGCGAGAGCTCGCGGTGCACCTGAACGACTACTATTCGGAGCGTGAGGTCGAGGTCCGGCCGGGGGAGCGCCTTACCGGGCTCGAGGCTCACGGCCCCGGGTTCACGCTGAAGACCGACCGGGGCGAGATCCGGGCCGACCTCGTGGTGGCGGGGCTCGGCATCATCCCGAACGACCGCCTCGCCGCAGAGGCCGGACTCGCCGTGGACGACGGCATCCTCGTGGACGAGAGGCTGCGTACGTCAGACCCGGCCGTCTTCGCCGCCGGCGACGTCGCGCGGTTCTCGAGCCCGGCGCTCGGGCAGCGGATCCGGGTCGAGCACGAGGACAACGCCAAGTGCATGGGGCGGGAGGCCGGCCGCGCGATGGCCGGGGCGGACGTCGCCTACCGCCATCTGCCCTTCTTCTACTCGGACCTCTTCGACCTCGGATACGAAGCGATCGGTGAGCTCGATCCGCACCTCGACGTCGTCGCCGACTGGAAGGAGCCGTTCCGCAGAGGCGTCGTCTACTACCTCGGCGGCGACAGCCGCGTGCACGGTGTGCTGGCATGGGGCGTCTTCGGCAAGATGGACGCCGCGCGGAGCCTCATCGCGGAACCAGGTCCGCATGTTCCCGAGGCTCTCCGCGGGAGGATCCCTGCCTGACGAAGCAGCTCGCGAAGAGGTCGTCCCAGAGGCCGCCTTGACGCCCTCTTAGAGCGACTCGAGCAGCGCGTTCAAGGATGTTTCAGCGGGCCTTCTTGTTCGCTTGTAAGTGTTTGCCCGCGGACTCTTCGAGAGCGTTGAACCTGTCGACTCTTTCGTAGTGATAGAGCTTCGTCGTCAGGTCGAGGGGGTTCACGAGAACTCGCTTGACGATGTTGACGATGCCGGCGCCGTCTTCGAACGAGAACTTGCCGGGGACGGTCATTTCGCCGGCAGGCATGACCAGGTTGCCCCAGTAACTGCCGAGCTGGCCAGAGCGAGTGGATGCGGGGACTTTCCGAACGTCTCTCATCGTGAAGCTACTCCGAGCGGGGAGGACCGCCGCGTTTAGAGTCTAGGTCTTCCTCCCCGCAGCTCGGCCTTCGCGCCACAGCGACATGCCGTACGATTCCGGGCTCGGAGGTCCGATGCGTATCCTCTCGGGTGTCCAGCCGTCGGGGAGTCTCCATCTCGGGAACTACCTGGGCGCCATCCGTCAGTTCGTCGCCCTGCAGGCTCACCCTCGAAACGAGTGCTGCTTCTTCGTCGCCGATCTGCACGCGATGACGACGATTCACGACGGGAAGGTGCTGCGGTCCCTCGCTCTGCAGGTTGCCGCGGACTACCTCGCGCTCGGCCTCGACCCGGAACGCGCGGTCATCTATCGCCAATCGGGCGTGCCACAGGTCACGGAGCTCGCCTGGATGCTGTCGACGGTGACGCCCATGGGCCTGCTGCAGCGCGGGCACTCCTACAAGGACAAGCTCGCGCGGGGGATCGCACCGACCCACGGCTTGTTCGCGTATCCCGTGCTGATGGCCGCGGACGTCCTGATCGTCCGGGCCGACCGGGTGCCGGTGGGCCGGGATCAGAAGCAGCACCTCGAGATGACCCGTGACATCGCCGGGGCCTTTAATAACACCTGTGGAGAACAGATCCTGCGGCTTCCCGAGGCGGTGATCCTGCCGGGCGCCTCGGTGGTGCCGGGGATCGACGGCCGGAAGATGTCGAAGTCCTATGGCAACG
>CALBDV010000762.1 GCA_937927565.1 uncultured Holophagales bacterium | reverse complement strand
ACCTTCGCCCAGGCGTTCAGCGATTTCGTGTCGGAGTTCTCCCGGCTCCCTCCGTCCTCCAGGATCGCCTGCGTGTTCTTCGTCGGGTTCTTCTGCGCGATCGTCCCGACCTTCGGCTCGAAGGAGCCGGAGACCGGCGTCCCGCCGCTCGTCTGGCCCGAGACGTTGAGGAAGTAGCTGATCGCGCCCCTTCGCTGGCCGTGGGTCGCGGTGAACCGGCCGGTGGAGTAGTCGCCCCCCTCGACGAGGGCCTCCGTATGAGGGGTCGTCCCGGCGGTCTTGCTGATGATGTTGATCGTCCCGCCGAGGGCGTTCGCACCGGCGAGGACCGACGCGGCCCCCTTCGTGATCTCGATCCGGGCGACGTTGTCGGTCGGGATCTGCGCGAGGTCGAGCTTTCCGTAGTTCGCCTCGTAGTACGGGACGCCGTCGACGAGGACCTGGACGCGGCTCTGGTCGAATCCGTGGACGTAGACCGTCGGCTCGTTCTTGCGGCCGGTCGAGACGCGGAGCCCCGGGACGCCGGCGAGCGCCTCGGCCACGTTCTTCGCGTTGCGGGCCTTGATCTCCTCGGCCGTCACCGCGACGGTGAGGGCCGTTTCGTCGACCGCGTCGGCCTCGGCCGTGACGGTGACGCGGGCGAGCGCGTAGGTCTCGTAGGCCGGGGGCTCTTCGTCCGCCCGGGCTGGCAGGGTGGCAAGGCCCAGGCACGACGCACACAGGGTCAGATGAAGGGCGGCTCGTTTCACGAATCCTCCGATCGGGTCCGGCGTCGGCGCCCGGCCTTCGGTTCCCGCGCGGAACCTGCGAAACTGGGGCGTCGCCGGAGAAGTGCAGTGACGAAGCTGAAGAGAGACCCGGAACCCGGACGCCCCGCCCCCGGCCCCGCGAGCCTGAAGCCGAGGCTGCGGGTCGTGCGGGACGGCGAGGTCCTCGTCGGCCCGGGGATGGCGCAGCTCCTCGAGACGATCGGCCGGACAGGGAGCCTGCGGGTCGCCGCCGAGGAGCTGGAGATGTCCTACATGCACGCGTGGGGCCTGGTGGGGACGATGAACCAGGGCTTCCGAGACCCTCTCGTCGAGCTCTCCCGCGGCGGCGCGGTGCGCGGAGGCGCCCGGCTCACCGCGAGGGGCGAAGAGGTCCTGGAGCTCTACCGGGAGATGGAGGCCGAGGCACGGCGCGCCGTGGCATCCCGCTGGAGGCGCCTGCGGCGCCTCCTCTCCTGAAGCCCGTCGGCCCGAAGGCCTCGTCGCGGCGCACGTCAAACCGACCTATTCTACCGAATAGAACGGCGACGGGGGCTCGCGCGCGCGCCGGAGACTCGTGGTCCACGGGCTCCGAGGTCAGTCCGCGACGGCGGCGATCTCCTCCGCGGTGAAGCCGAACTCGTGCAGCACCCGCGCCGTGTCGGCGCCGAGGGCCGGCGCCGGCGCGTGCGGACGCCGCAGGCCCGGGAGGCCGAGGAACGCTGCGGGAGTCGCCATGACGCCGCCTCCCGGGAGGGAGGTTCGCTCCATTCTCCCGGCCAGCTCCTCGCGCGCGGATTCGAGGTCGTTCACGGGAGTCAGCGGGATGCCGATCGCATCGGCGAGCGCGAGCCAGTCGGCGCGCGGTCGCGATCCGAAAACGGCCGAGAGGCGCGCAGCGGCGTCGGCCCCGGCTGCGCCGGCGTCGAGGCCGTCGGCGGCGTGCTCGGGAATCCCCGCCATCTCGCAGAGCGCGGCCCAGAACTTCGGCTCGATCGCGCCGAGGGCGATTCGCGTGCCGTCCGAGCAGCCATAGGTCCGGTAGCCCGGGCTCTTCCCCGCGAGGATCCCGTCGAGGACGCCACCGCCGCCCGTCCCGACCTCCGAGAACGCCCAGGTCAGGAACGGCAGCGGCCCGGTGACGAGCGGCTGGTCCACGTGGATGCCGCGGCCGGTCCGGTGACGGAGGAGGAGGGCCGCGAGCGTGGACGAGACGGCGAGGAGCCCCGCACCGACGTCGGCCACCTGGACACGCGGGAGGTCCCCCGAGGAGAGCTCGGAGAGGAAACCCGTGACGGCCGTGAAGTTCAGGTCGTGTCCGATCCGTCCCGCGTCCGGCCCCTCGGAGCCGAAGCTCGAGAGCGAGACGACGACGAGGCCGGGGTTCAGCGCGGCGAGGCGCTCGTACCCGAGGTCCCATCGCTCGAGCGTCCCGGGACGGAAGCTCTCGACGAGGACGTCCGCGTGGCGTGCCAGCTTCCGCAGCGCCGCGGCCCCCGCGTGCGACTTCAGGTCGAGCGCGACCGACTCCACGCCGCGGAAGAAGGCGAGGAACCCCGCCCCGGTCCCCCCGACGAGCGGCGGGGTGAGGCGCATCGGATCCCCCGAGTGCGGATCCTCCACCTTGACGACGCGCGCCCCGAGGTCGACGAGGGTCCGCGCGAGAACGGCTCCCGGGAGCATCCGGGAGGCGTCCAGGACGACCGTCCCCGCCAGCGGGAGCGCGGCGTTCACGGGGCCACCTTCCGGAACAGCTTGCCGAACTTCGTCATGGCCGCGATGTTCGAGACCTTCACCTTCCCGAGGAGGAACGCCGTTTCCGGCGCCTGCTGCCCGCTCTCGATGGCGAGGTAGGTCTTCTCCGTCGTCGTCACGATGCAGTCGGCGGCCCCGTCGTGCCCCTCGAATGCCCGGCAGGAGCCGTCCTCGATGACGACCGTCCAGTCGGAGCGCTCGACGTCCTTGAAGCGGAAGTGGAAGCGGGCGCTCCAGCCGGCCGCGCGGTCGGCCCGGAAACGGAGCGGGAGCGTCTCGAAAAGCTCCGCGACGCTCGTCGGAACGGGGATCCTCACCGCGAGGGAGGGAGGCCCTCCGGCGAGGGTGACGGCTTCGCGCCCTGTCATCGGACGAGCGCCCGTCGGCGGGAAGTACGCGGGGTCGGTCACCTCGTACACCGGAACCGGAGCCGTCGGATAGAAGGCGGGGACCGTCGTCTCGCCGGGCGGTGCGACCGACTCCACGGCCGCCGGTTCCACGG
>CALBDV010000761.1 GCA_937927565.1 uncultured Holophagales bacterium | reverse complement strand
GACATGAGCGCCTGTGGCATGGGCGGCTGCGGCATGGGTGGCGGGATGGGCGGCGACTTCGGAATGAACTGAGCGCGGACCGACCGTCAGCGGCGGTGTGTCGGCGGGCTCGCACCGGACCGCACCGGTTTCGAGACCGCCACCGGGGGCATCCGCAGGTACCGATCCAGGGAAGCCTCGATCCCTCCGGGCCGCAGGTCGAACGAGGTCGCCCGGAGCGTCCCGTCGGGCCCGATGAGGAAGTAGGTCGGGACGGCCCGGATGGCGAGACGCTTCGCGAGGGGGTCTTCGAACCCCTTCTCGAGAAATCCGTGGAGCCAGGGCATCGCCCCGTTGGCGCGGAACGCCTCGACGTGCTCCCGCTTCCGGTCCAGCGAGACGCTCACGACGGAGAGCCGGTCACGAAAGCGCTTCTCGATGCGTGCGAGAACGGGGATCTCCTCGACACACGGCCCGCACCAGACGGCCCAGAAGTCGAGGAGCACCCACCGGCCCCGGAACCCGCCGAGGTCGATCGCCGCCCGGCCCTTCTCGAGGGCAGGGATCCTCACTCGAGGGAACGGGCGGCCTCGCCCAAGGGGAAGGCTCGCCGGCCAGGACTCGCGGACCTGCTCTGCGGCTGCCGACTCCGGCAGCTCCCTGAGGAGCTCCCGGCGCGTCCGCGCGTAGAGGTCCGGGTCCCCCTCCCGCGCGAACTGCAGGAGCGCCAGCAGCGCCTCCGCCCGAACGCGCCGGTCGGGACTCTCGCGGACGACCCGCTCGATGAATCGGCCAATCTCGTCGATCGAAGCGCCCGTGCGGGCCGGAAGGCCGAGGAGGATCCGGGGAAAGAGCCCCCAGTACGGGCTCGCCGGCCCGACCTCGTCGATGGCGAACCGCGCCAGCAGCTTCGCGTTGGGCTGGTTATCCCAGGCGGCGAGAGACGTCACCGCCGCGAAGCTCCGGACGGCCGGGTCCGGCTCGCCGGCGACGACCGCGGCTTTCTCCTCGGCGTCCCGCTCGAGCGCGGCGAGGAACTCCTCAGCGGTCTCGTGCTTCTGCTCCACCCGGTCGTACCCGCGGGCGACTCGAAGCCTCTCGTCCCGCATGCCCTCGTAGAGATCGACGAACCGCTCGATCGAAGCCGGTCCCTCGAGGACCCGCAGGCAGGACTCGGAGCCCTCGCCCTGGAGAAGCCTCGGGTCGAACCGGACGGTCATCGGCCCTTCCCGAGGGAGGAGCACCGCCCGTGGCCTGCCCTTCCCGTCCAGCTCCCACTCGTCGGCGGCCGTTCCCGGGTAGAGGCGCCGCGTCCGCTCCTCGCAGATGAGGTAGGGGAAGCGGCCCGTCGGCGCGTCGGTGATCGCGACGGAGAAGGAGCCGTCGACCTGTTCCTCCATGAGGCGTCCGCCGTAGAGGCCGTAACCGTTGAGGGCGCTGACGACGGACACCTTCTCCGCGTCGATGGGCCATGGCTCCGGGCCGAGGACGACGTCGAGCCGGACACGGTCGACGCCCGGCGGGAGGGGGACGACGAGGTCCCGGAGCCCGCCGCCGAGGAATCGCAGGAGCGTCATCCCGTCCCGGCTCACGTGGAAAGAGAACTCGCCACCGGGGCCCGCCTCGGCCACCAACAGAGGCCTCGGCCACTCCGGGGCCTCCACCAGGATCCTCGCGAGGGGAGGACGATGTCCGTCGGGACCGAGGAGCGTGCCACTCACCTCGGCTGCGGACGCCGGTCCGGCTCCTGACGCAAGGAGCCCGAGCAGGCATACGCCGCGCAGAAAGACGCTCCCGGCGCGCATCGTCGAGAGAGTGTACGGGCCAGCCCGCCCCGACGTCGCGCGCCGGCGGGATCTCCCGGTCCCGATTAGAATCCGCGCCGGTCCTGTATCACCCGCCGGAGGAAAGATGAACGACAGCTTCAAGACGAAGACGACCCTCTCCGCCGGAGGCGCGACCGTCACGGTCTTCAGCCTCGAGACGCTCGCAAAGGAGCACCCGGAAGTCCGGACGCTCCCGTACTCCCTCAAGGTCCTCCTCGAGAACCTCCTCCGCTGCGAGGACGGTCGCGTCGTGAAGAAGGAGGACATCCTCGCCCTCGCGAAGTGGGACCCGAAAGCAGAGCCCGACACCGAGATCGCCTTCCACCCGGCGCGCGTCCTGATGCAGGACTTCACCGGCGTCCCGGCCGTCGTCGACCTCGCCG
>CALBDV010000760.1 GCA_937927565.1 uncultured Holophagales bacterium | reverse complement strand
TCTGCGAACGACAGGATCATTCCGCTCGAGAAGGCGATGAAGGCCGGCGACGACGCAGTGGCGGCGCGGAATGCCGAGACGGGGGAGCGGGCACTGCTGCACGTCGCGCTGACGAGGGCGAAGAAGTCAGCTGTTGTAAGCGGGTGGGGGGCGATGAGTCCGTTTCTATAGATCAGACGGAGCGCGAGGTCGTTCCCTTTGGCAGCCTCGCGAGCGATACAGCCAACGGCAGTGTCCATGACCTCGGAGACAGCCCGTTGAGCCGCAGTACCGCCCTAATCCCTAACCTGTCGTGTCAGGATCTCAGCGTCAATCCAACCCCGCCATTGATCAAACACCGGTCCACTTGTAAGTGAGAAGGAGACGCTTAGGGTCTTCCCATCGGCTGCAAGTGAGATCAGGGGGCTGCTCGCGTTGTTGGCACTTTTCGCGACGTATCTGTAGTCGACAATCCTGAAACCGGCCTGCGCCTGGAAGGTCCTGGAGTACTGAGTGGTCGCAGCCGACAACCCTCCCTTTGAGGTCTGGGTCTGATCGAACTTGTAGGAGACCTCTCTAGGCAGGCCGGTAGGCTCCGTCGGGGCCGACTGAGCGGTAAGCAGTCCACCGGCTATGCGCAGTGGATCGGCAAGAAGATGGACGGGAAGAACCCGGTTTATCCCGGCTATGCCCGGCGTAGATACCCCTCCCCAGACCATAGCGATGACCTTGCCGTCTGAATCGAATACTGGACCGCCACTCATTCCGGGATTCAAGGTTGCGGTGGTGTTCCACGAACCCTTGGGGCCCTTTCCTGCGAGCCTGCCATCTGTGTGAAACCACTCCTCGGTTCCCGGAAACCCCATGGCATAAACGGTTGCGCCATCGGCGACGTTCCACGAATCGCCAACTAGCACTGCTCTTCGATCCACAGCGGTGTTCTTGAATCGCAGCAAGGCTACATCGAAGTTCGAGTTCTCGTACAGGACTTCCATGCCTTCGAGGTTCCCCTCTCGACTTCCCAAGGCTCCACGCACATCGACCTGATAGCCCGCGCCACCACTCACGACGTGCGCAGCAGTCAAAACAAAGCCATCCTTGTTCACCACGAAACCCGTCCCGTGTTGTTCAGTGACGGCCCCGGTCGTCTCAACTGCTTTCTGAACGCGAATGTAGACAACGCTGTTTCGGTTTGCCTTTACGACATCAGAAAGCGAGGCCGAACCGGCGGGCGTCGAAGCTACGACGGCCTGGGCGAAGAGAGCTGCTGTCAGGAATCTCATGAAGATACTCCGCGTTCCGGGCGTCGGACGCTACGGCTTACCGTAGAGAGCTTGAGCAGCCGAAATGTCCAGTGCAGACAGGAAGCCTTCGTTGTTCCAGCGCTTGTTGCAGTAGTTCATGACAGAAGTGGGGTCATAGGGAGTCAGAAGCGTATCGGGGTTGGTGCCCTGCGCGAGCAACCGGCATTCGCCGGGAGCGTCGGCTCGATTCTGTTCGTGTGTAAAGCCGATGGCATGGCCAAACTCGTGAACCGCGATGGCGCGAATGCAGTGTTCTCGGTTCGACTGGCAGCTCTGGCTCCAGTTGCCAAACGTGAAGTTCAGGACCATGCCATGCAACTGT
>CALBDV010000759.1 GCA_937927565.1 uncultured Holophagales bacterium | reverse complement strand
TCAGCTACAAAGCCTTAGGTCCACTCAAAGGGGCGTTTTCCTCAGGAACTCCCGGTTAGTCCCTCGGCATTGCATTCCGGGGCCTTCGCCAGGTAGTCCTTCACGACGCCGAGATAGCCCGACTTCGTGTCGTGACCGACCCAGGGACTGAGCCAGTAACGGAACATCTCGTTGAAGAACAGGAGGTCATCCAGCGTAGTGCTCGAGTCGGCGACGGCGATGTCTAGTAGCAGGAATCCAGTCTTCAGAAGATCCCGGTCGCCAGAGGGAGCGGCGTCGCCATTCTGCGGTTCCGCCGGCCATTCGAACAGAACCAGCTTGGGCCGGAGGCGCTTGAAGCTCCGCGTCTCTCGGCCTCCAGCCGCCTTCTTCGGCCCTGTCTCAGCTGTGAAGGGAAACTCCGCGGCGAGCTCGAGCCAGAGTGCGCGATCGTGGAGCACCGCAGCAGTCTCGGGTGTCAGATAGCGGCGCCGTTCGAGGTCGTCGTCCGTCCGCCGCTCCCATATCAGTGAGCTCCTATGGTCATCTCCACTGAGGCGCCGAGCGTCGTAGGAGAAGGGGAGCACAAACCGCGTGAACGACCCTTGAACGCCAGCCGCATCAACTCCGAGGATCGTCAGCGGGTTTCCCACGATGATTCCTTTCTGCGCGAAAAGGTCTGCTCGTAGCCCTAGCGCTTTCGCAGGATCGGCACGTGACGTGTGGCAGGCGTCGAGTACGACAAGGGCTTTCCACCGCTTGGCATGACTCTAATCCGCTCTCGAGACCGGGGCAATGCGCTCTCGGCTCGGCCCGGGATGTCTCCCCCTGAAGAAAACCGCGGGGGCTGTAGCAAAAAGGAGGCTCCCGCGCAGCTTAGGCATGACGGGCAGCAGCACTGCCCGGTGATTCACGCCGACTGAAAGCTCGTTGGCCTGTGTGGGGTGTGTGCACAGCGATAGAACAGCTCTAGGTCCAGGTTGTCAGCGATCGCCCGTGCGCAACCGATCCAGCGATCCGACCCCCAGGAGGCGGTGGACTCGACCGCCGGCACAGGCTCACGGCTTCATGTGCGGCGTCCGGGCGACCACTAACCGACCCGACCGCCTCGCTCTCGTCGCGTCGCTCGATCGACACGGTGAAGCTGATGGCGTCTTCGCGGACGACGACAGCCTCGTGCTCCGGGGCGTAGCCGGCGGTCGCCCGAGCCACCGCGTCGAGGATCTCCGGCTCAGTTCGCCACTCGGTTAGCTGCGCCGCCGCCTCGCTGGCGCGAACGTAGATCGGCTCCGGGTCGTCAAGGAGGGTGACGACCGCGCCGCGGCCGTGTTCGAGGAAGGCGAGGACGGCTAGGTGGATCAGATCAGCGGGGTCCACGGAGAAACTCTGACGCGAAGGGTGCTCATGAGGCGAATCCCGATTCCCCGCTGACCTGGTCCCGAGGACTAGCGAAGCATCGCCTCAATCCGGCGAGACTGCGGGAGAGTTCTCGCGGGCGAAGCTTCGCGCCGACAGCCCACAGCCAACAGCCAACAGCCGACGGAACGTCCCCCCTCCCTCCGGCCTCTCTCCGAGCATCCCTGCCGCGAAGACGACTGCACAATCTTCCTCGCGGCCCTTCTTCAGCGACTCCTCGCAGCGGGCCAGAACCTCCTTGGAGTCAGCGGCCTGCCGCAGGCCACGCGCGATGAGGTAGTCCGTCTTCGACTCGCGGATCGCCTCCCGATTCGCCGCGCTCAGGACTCCCCGGTCCCCCACGAACCTCACCTTCCGCAGGCCTAGGCGCCCGTGAAGGTCCTCCGCGACGCCTTCCACGGTCTTGCGGTCCAACGTGTCGCCGTAAGCGTCCGATGGAGGCCGTCCTTGCGGGCAACGGCGAGTCGTGGGCGTTGGTGGACGGCTCGTAGTGGTCGTCGGAATCGATGGCGGCCAGCAGCCGGAAGTGCCGAAGGATGCCAGCCCGCCCGTCGGCGTCAGTTCCTCGATCCGCGAAGCCGGGTACGTGGCGACACGGGAGCAGGACGTGCTTGCACTATCAACGACCCTTTCCTATGGCTGCCCTCTCCGCGCTTGACGAGTTCGCTCACAGCTGCGTATGCTTAAGAGGACGGAGGGTAGGAATGCACACAGATAGGCTTGGGCTCTCAAGGACAGTCTTTCGTGGTGTTCTCTTTCTCGCAGCCTTCTGGGTGCTCGCGTTTGCACTCGTGCAGGCCGGCGAACGTCTCATCGGCGGATGGGCGGCGAGCGTCGCAGCACTGATGCTCGCGTGCTGCCTTGGAGTGTATCTCGCAGTCCGCATGCAGATGAAGTTGATCGCGCTCGTCCTAGCTGGCTTGGTTGCCTTTTCCGCGTCAGAGCTGGTATTGCGCTCTATCTATGGAATGCAATCAGTCCAGGGCAGCGGCGCGCACTTCGCGGTCATGTTCGCAGGCATTCTCGGCGTTCTCTTCGGGTGGCGGCTTTCTCGGGCGGATAGCCCGGCGGAGAGAGTAGTCAGGGCCACAGTCTCGGACGCGCCAGCAGCGAGCTCGGCGGCGTCACCCGAGGGCCTTGTGAGGAACTTGGCGTAGTTCCCGATCCGATCGGTGAAGCGCGGGACCGGTGGGCCTTCTCAATAGGCATTCGCCTACCGTTAGGCGGCGCTTCGCCGCTTCGATAGCTGGCCCTAGCCCTAGGAGCGGCGCCGAACTGAACCGGACTGTCTGGAGCTGTGATTCTGAGTGTGCATGCGGGCGCTTCCAAGCTCGGCATGCCTGGAGGAACCTGTGTCGAAGCGACTCTATGGCATCGCAATTCTCCTCGCAAGTGTGTCCGCCGCCCAACTCGCCATCGCCAGCGCTCTTGAGAGACCTCTTCGGAATGAGCGTGTGGTGATAGAGCGGCTTTACGCGGGCGTTTCAGAGCTGCCTTGGAACGAACGACCGGCCTTCGTTAGGGCGCTCTCTCCGGAAGCGCAGGAGGATCTCTGGACTCTCCACCTGGAGAGAACTCTCGCGGCACATCCGGAGCTCACGCTGACCGAGCGGGCTATCGTGATGGAGGTGATCGAGTACCTCGAAGCCGGCGTCATCGAAACGGTCGCGCGGGGCGGAAGCGAGGCGCAGGACGCGCTTGCTGGCCTAGCGGCGACGACGGAGCTGATCAAGGCCGCACTTCCTCCTGCAGTCGCTCGCGAGATGTTCCGTTCTGTCGGAGGTGCGCCGCCGAAGACCAACGGCAAGGAGGACCCGATCTCGACAGACGGGATCGACAGCTGCACCTGCAACCTTACTTACGACCTCTGCTCTCTGCCCTTTGAACCCGGGCCGAGGTGCTCCGCTGTCCCACGCTGCAGGCCCACTTCCAGCGGATGCGGAATTCTCTGGCTCAGCGGGTGTGGCGGAACCTGCCAGTAACGACGGGGCGTTAATGCGACGAGGATCGCATCACGTGAAGACGCTTCGCACGCGCGGCACCGCTTCAAATGGCTGGCTCGGGGAGCGGGCCGGCAGTCTGCCGCCGCGTCCTCGGAGCGGACTTGGCCAAGCCTTTTGACTCCGCCGATGCCGATCTCGAGGTCGATCGGCCCCGCGGCGTCGAGCCGGGGGAAGAGGGTGTCCGTCACCTGGATGCTGTTGGCTACTCCTTCACGGTCGGTTTCTCGTCTGTCGAACCCGCCTCTACTGGCGATGTCTCAATCTCGATCTCGATGCCGACAGCAGCAGCGACCTCCGCGATGATCCGGACTGTTGACGCCCGCATACTCCCGGGGCCGTGATCCCGAGGAGCCCCGGCAGCCCGCAAACCAGCCCCGCGAACGGAATGATCGCCGCGTCCACAGCGGCCACCGGGAAAGGAGGAGCGCCCAAGACGGTCACCGGGGCGCCGTGACGATTCAGAGTCTTGCTTTCCCATTATAGCGATCGGTCTCCGATCGCTCCGTAGAGCACGAATCGAACCCGGGAGCCGCCGGGGGAAAGCCCGAAAGGGCGCCCCCGGCGGCTTCGTCGCGCGGGGCGAGGAAGGTACGGGCGCGAGCACGGCGCGCGCCAGAGGCACCTCCCCGGCCCTCCTCCTGACGCGCGCCGTGCAGCGCCCCGCGGCCCAAAGCCGCGGTTTGGGACCGCGCCGGCTGAAATGAGGCGCTCCGCTTCGCTACGCGCAGGCCCCGCGCGCCT
>CALBDV010000758.1 GCA_937927565.1 uncultured Holophagales bacterium | reverse complement strand
TCACCGCTCACCAGCCGGGCAACGTGCGATACAACCCGGCGCAAGAAGTCGAGCAGCGGCTGCGGATAGAGAAGGATGACCAGCGGATCAGCAGCTCCACGGTTCCGCCCATGACCTACCGCGACCCGGACTTCCCGTTGAACGCGACGGCGAGCTCCGGTCTCCCCGTGGTCGTCATGACGAACGGCAAGTGCACCATGCACGAAGGCCTCCTTCGCCTCCTCGGCGCCGGGACCTGCCACTTCACCCTGCATCAGCCCGGCAGCTCCAACTTCACGGCGGCGCCGATCAGCGAGCAGGAGTTCACGATCGCCAGGGCCGACCAGACCATCTCCCTTCCCGACTTCTCGAATCCCCCCTACGGCCCGGCCGAGATCCGGCTCGACGCGCG
Organism: uncultured Holophagales bacterium; assembly: GCA_937927565.1. Taxonomy (GTDB): domain Bacteria; phylum Acidobacteriota; class Thermoanaerobaculia; order UBA5066; family UBA5066; genus UBA5066. The sequence goes on along the minus strand of CALBDV010000758.1, from coordinate 1,231 downwards.
CGCCTCCTCCGGGCTTCCCGTCACCATCTCGGCCACGGGGCCGTGCGAGCCTTACGGCTCGTTCCTGCGGTTCGTTGGCAATGGAACCTGCACCCTGATCGCGAGCCAGCGCGGAAACGAGGACTACAACGCGGCTCCGCCGGTGACCCGGACCTTCGAGGTCTACTGGACCGAACCCGTCCCCGACCCGGGCCTCGCGTCGGGCGAGCCCTGATGCCGGGCGCGGCCTGCGCGGGATGGCAAGGGACAACGCCGTGTATCCCTGCGCTTGTCGTCAGCAGGCGACGAGGGCAGGACCAGTAGCTCAGAGCGATCTACGTGGCCGCGCGTCGCGTTGTGCAACAAAGAAGTAAGGAGCAGCTACCGGCTCAGGCGTTCTACCCAGTACCCGGGACGTCGCTTCTCATGGCACAGGGCCAGGACACGGAGGCGGTCCGGTTCTGCGGCGTAGTAGAGCTCGTATTTGAATCGCGGGATGAGCTTGCAGCGGACGTTGCCGCGGGCGATCGGGGCCGCCTCCGGAAACTGCTCAATGAAACCACCGCCCGCATCACCTCGGACTCGAAGGCGTCGACGACCGCCGGCGCTTCGTGCTCGTAGTACGCCATCGCCTCGTCGAACTCGGCCCCGGCCTCGGGGTGGAAGACGGCTCTACGAGGCGCGTCGCTGTCGGGCACGGGCGAAGACCTCCTCGGCCGGGATCTCCCTCACCTTGCCGTCGCGCATCTCCCGGAGCCGGCGCTCGGCCACGTCGAGCCACAGTTCCTTGTGCTCGGCCTCGGTCAGCTCCTCGAGGGTCTTCAGGAGCTCGCCGGCCAGGTCGGCGCGCTCCTTGAGCGGGAGCTTCAGGGCTTCGGAGAGGAGGTCTTCTCTCGTCACGCGGAGGATCTTACCGCCCGCGTCCTTCCCATGCAGACGAGGTTCGCCAAGACGGCCTGCGGGGCGAAGAGCGCTCCGGGTCGAGCGCGAGGAAGGCCCCTTCGCCCCGGCTCTCGACCGCGGGCACCCACTTCACGTCCGCGGCGAGCGGCGCCAACCGCACAGAGGTACAGCCCGAGTCCGAATACGATGTGTGTCACCGCCGGCATGTGGAGAGGCCAGTAGCCGAGGAGACCGTAGCTGAGCGACGGATGCCGAACGCCCGTTTCAGGAAGAGGATTCAGACGTCCATGAGCAGGCTGGCACCGATGCGGATCGCTGCGGCGCCGAGGAGGTGCCGAGCGACATACAT
>CALBDV010000757.1 GCA_937927565.1 uncultured Holophagales bacterium | reverse complement strand
GGCATGACGAAGAAGGCCCTCGAGGGCGTCGTCGTCCTCGACCTGACGAACGTCCTCTCGGGGCCGTTCGCGACGCTCCACCTCGCCCTCCTCGGGGCCGAGGTGATCAAGGTCGAGAACCCGACGGACGGCGACCTCGCCCGGAAGCTCGGCAACGTCCCGAAGCTCAACAAGGAGCTGATGGGAACGAGCTTCCTCGCGCAGAACGCGAACAAGAAGTCGCTCACCCTGAACCTCAAGAAAACCGAAGCGAAAGAGATCTTCAAGAAGCTCGCGGCGACGGCCGACGTCGTCGTCGAGAACTTCCGCCCCGGCGTCATGAAGCGGCTCGGCGTCGGCTGGGAGACGCTCCGCGAGATCAACCCGCGGCTCGTCTACTGCGCGATCTCCGGCTTCGGCCAGGACGGCCCCGACGCCGACAAGCCCGCCTACGACCAGATCATCCAGGGGCTCTCGGGCGAGATGGACGTCAACGGCGACGAGCGGCTCCACCCGCTCCGGGCCGGCTTCCCCGTCTGCGACACCGTCGGCGGGATGAACGCCGCGTTCGCGATCCTCGCGGCGCTCTACCACCGCGAGCGGACGGGCGAGGGGCAGTCCATCGACGTCGCCCTCCTCGACTCGATCATGCCGCTCATGGGGTGGGTCGCCGCGAACCTCCTCATCGGCGGGCAGCCGCCCGTCGCCATCGGCAACGACAACTTCACCGCGGCCCCGTCGGGGACGTTCCGGACGCAGGACGGTTTCGTCAACATCGCGGCGAACAAGCAGGAGCAGTGGGAAGCGGTCTGCGACGTCCTCGGCGTCCCGGAGCTGAAGACCGACCCGCGGTTCGCCGAGCGCGACACGCGAAAGAAGAACCGCCACGCCCTGACGCCGCTTCTCGAGGCGAAGCTCGTGGAAAGGCCCACCACCGAGTGGGTCGACCTCCTCAACGCGAAAGACGTCCCGTCGGGCGACATCCTCTCGCTCGAGGCGGCGCTGAAGCAGCCGCAGGTCGTCCACCGCAAGACCCTCGAGAACGTCGAAGCTCCCGGGATCGGGACGCTCCCCCTCTTCAACCTCACGGCGAAGCTCGAGAAGACCCCCGGGTCGATCGACGCGCCCCCGCCGCGCCTCGGCGCGCACACTGCAGAGATCCTCGGCCGGATCGGCTACGCCACGGACGACGTGGCGCGCCTCAGGGCCGACGGAGTCGTGTAAGGAGACCTCCATGGGAAAGACCGTCGTCGAGAAGATCCTGGCGCGCGCCGCGGGCCTCCCCGCCGTCAGCGCCGGGGACGTCGTCGAGCCGCGCGTCGACGTGGCGATGAGCCACGAGAACGCCGCGCTCGTCATCAACCAGTTCCTCGAGATCTACGAGGGGACGGGCGTCACGGCCCACCCCTGGGACGTCTCGAAGATCGCGATCATCTTCGACCACCGCGTCCCGGCCGAGTCGCCGAAGACCGCGTCGAACCAGAAGAAGATCCGCGAGTTCGTCGACAAGCACCGGATCTCCCGCTTCCACGACATCCGCGGCGACGTCGGCGGCATCTGCCACCAGATCCTCCCCGAGTACGGCTACGTGAGGCCCGGGCAGGTCGTCGTCGGGACCGACTCGCACACGACGAGCCACGGCGCCCTCGGCGCCTTCTCGTTCGGCATCGGCGCCACCGAGATGGCCTCCGTCTGGACGCTCGGCGTCGCCCTCAACATCGAAGTTCCCACGACGATCAAGATCGAGGTGAACGGCGAGTTCGGCCCGCACGTCGGCCCGAAGGACCTGATCCTCCACGTCGTCGGCAAGCTCACGGCGCAGGGAGCCAACTTCCGCGTCCTCGAGTTCCACGGCGAGACGATGCGGAAGATGTCCACCTCCGGGCGCCTCGCCGTCTGCAACATGTCGGTCGAGGCGGGCGCGACCTCCGGCATCGTCCCCGCCGACGAGGAGACGATCCGCTACCTGCGCGAGGAGGCGGGCGTCACCGACCCGATCGAGCCGGTCGTCCCCGACGCCGACGCCGTCTACGAGCGGGTCGTCACGATCGACGTCTCGACGCTCGAGCCGCAGATCGCCTGCCCGCACACGGTCGACAACGTCAAGCCGATCTCCGAGGTCGCCGGCGTGAAGGTCCACCAGGTCGTCATCGGCTCCTGCACGAACGGCCGGATCGACGACCTCGAGGCCGCCGCGACCATCATCCGCGGGAAGAAGGTCGCCCAGGGAACGCGGATGCTCGTCTTCCCTGCCTCGGGCCGCGTCTTCCAGGAGGCGCTCGACCGCGGCTACGTCTCCGACTTCATGAAGGCCGGCGCCGTCGTCATGAACGCCGGCTGCGGCCCGTGCCTCGGCGTCCACGAGGGGGCGCTCGGCGACAACGAGGTCGCCGTCTCCACCACGAACCGCAACTTCAAGGGGCGGATGGGGAACCCGAAGTCGGAGGTCTACCTCTGCTCGCCCGCCGTCGCGGCCGCCTCGGCCGTCGCCGGGGTCCTCGCCGACCCGCGGAAGGGGAACTGACATGGGCAAGGTCGCATTCGTCGTCGGGGACGACGTCTCCACCGACGTCATCTACCCGGGCCGCTACATGGCCACCGTCCTCCCCACCGAGACGCCGCAGTACGCCTTCGCGAATGACCCGGCCCTCAACTCGAAGCTGAACGCAAAGCTCGTCCCGCCCGGCTCCGTCCTCGTCGGCGGGAAGAATTTCGGCTGCGGCTCCTCGCGCGAGCAGGCCGTCTCCTGCCTCAAGGGGTGGGAGCTGACGATCGTCGCCAGCGACATCTCCCGGATCTTTCTCCAGAACGCGATCAACCTCGGCCTCGACATCATCACGGCGCCCGGAGTCGAGGCGTCGGAAGGCGACGAAGTCGTCGTCGAGAGCGGAAAGGTCGTCAACCGGACGACCGGGAAATCGTGGGATGTCGTCCCGCTCCCCCCCGCGCGGCAGGCGATCATCGACGCCGGCGGGCTGATCGCCTTCACGCGCAAGCGGATGCTGGAGGCGCAGAACAAGGGCTGATCGCAACGGAGGACTTCATCTCCCAAAGGGCCGCGCGCATGCGCGGCCCTTTGTCTTCCTACTCCTCCGGAGGGAAGAGCCGTCCGACGTCCAGCTCGATGGCGTCGAACGGCGCGATGCGGGCGACGTCGCCGTCGCTCCATCCCCCGACCCGGAGCCAGGCCCCGTCCTGCGCTTCGAACGCCTCGAGAATCCGGGCCTCCGGGTCGACGAGCCAGAAGAACGGCACGCCCGACCGGAGGTAGAGCGCCGGCTTGACGAGGCGATCCATGCGGGCAGACGAGGGAGAGACGATCTCGCAGACCCAGTCGGGGACGATCCGGACCGGCCGCTCGGACGGGAAGCGCGGCATCCGCTCCCGGCGCCAGCCCGACAGGTCGGGCCTCACGATATCGTGGGGCGTCAGCTCCACGTCGATCTCCGGGACGATCCACCAGCCTCCCGGGCCCTTCGGGTCGTACTGGAATGGGACACCGACGAAGCCCGACATCGCCCCTTCGATGAACCCATGCCG
>CALBDV010000756.1 GCA_937927565.1 uncultured Holophagales bacterium | reverse complement strand
CGAGATCGCCCTCGCCGAGGGGCACGTGGCTCGCGACGAGCGCGTCGTCCTCCTCCTCACGGGCACGGGCCTGAAGGACGTCCCCTCGGCGGCGCGACGGGTACGCGTGCCGGAGCCGGTGACCCCGACACTCGAGGCAGTGGAGGCGTTCCTCGCCGGATGATGAATGAGGCCGGTCAGGGAGTCGTCGAACGCGGTCAGAGGGGGCTGCGAATGACGGAAACCCAGACAGCCGGGCCGTTCTCGTCCCCCTCCAGGGTCATCGTGACGGTCGGGAGGAACCTGGCCCCCTCCGGGAGGGGCGGCCGGAAGATCACCGACCTCGTCTCGAGCGCGAGCGGGGGAGGGTGCTGGGCAGGTCCCCAGAGGGCTTCGATTTCCGCCACGGTGACGGATCCCGGCACGGCCAGCTGCAGCTCGACGTCGTTCGTGCCGCCGATCCGGGAATTCTTGACGACGATGACCCGCTTCAGCCGGGGGTCCGAGGGTTTCACGTAGACCGCACCCCCGCCGTCGGTCTCGACCTCGCCGAAAGCCCTCGCGATCTCGAGCGGGGAGTCCGGCGAGGTGGCGATGACCTCGACGAGGTGGCGAATCAGGTCCGGGAGTGTGAGGGAAGCGGTTGGGGCCGCGTACGTGAGGGCGGCGCCGACCGTGACGTCGAGGCTCACGGACGGGTGCGCGGCCTCCGGGCTTGCCGACGTGGGAGTCAGCGTGACCCGGGCCGTCCCGGGTTTCGACGCTTCGAGCTCGTAGTGGTGGGTCGTCACGCCGCCGTCGACATCGGGGGGCGGGGGTTCGATGCGCAGGCGGAGGAAGCGAACGGCGTCGCCCGCGATGGCGGGCGAAGCGGGCCACTCGAACTGGTGTTCGTGGGGAACCGCCACCGGACGCGTGACGACGAGGTCGATCAGCGTCCCGGGCGTCACGTGGACGGCCTTCTGGTTTCGCACGACGAGCATGTTCTGTCGGCCTTTCTCGTCCGCCCGGACGCCACTCTCCTGGGGGTTCGCCGGCGGGCCCGCCGTACCGCCCGCGCGGGCGCAGCCTGCGACCGCCAGCAGGAAGAGGAACGGGGAAAGGGCAGCGACGGGCCTTCCGGTGCGTTTCACGTCGAGGGAAATTATCACCGCGTGGCCTCGGGCGATGCCCCTGAACCTGGATCTCGTGCAGCCACCCTCATCTCGGGTCCATTCAACTTGACGCGAGCTCGATGTCGTGAGGATGATCTCCCGTTACGTCGACACCCGGGCGCGGCGGAGAGCCTCGGGAGATCGCAGACGCGCGTCACGGGCGGAACGGAGGATCGGAATGCACCTTCTTCCCGGACGCCTCCGCGGCCTCGCCGCGGCTGCACTTGCGCTTCTCTTCGCCGTTCTTTCCGCCTCGTGGGTCGCGTCGGCCGCAGAGAAGGCGCCGCCGAACGACGTCACGAAGGCGGAGCATTACCTGAAGAAGCTGGAGGACCACGCGCGGCGGGCTCGCGGCGCCGCGTTCAAGCCCGGATACGAAGACAACGAGGCGCTCAAGCGGATCAAGGAGCTGAAGGAGAAGTACCCCGACGACCCGGCTGTCGAGGCGCTCTTCGCGAGGGCCCGGACGGCCCTCATGGGGAGCAAGGGGGACTTCATCGAGATCACCCCGGAGATGCTCCGCTATCGCGATCAGGAGAAGAAGATCGTGGACCTCTTCACGAGGGCGGCGATCGCGGGGATCCAGTCCTGGAAGAGTCGGGCGGGTGCCAGGCTCCTCGCGCAGGCGCTCCCGGCGCCCGGCTTCCGCGAACCGGCGGGGCGAGGGATGCCGGGGAAGTACGTCGTCCTCGACAAGGTCGAGTTTCCGGCGAACCAGTTCACGGACCTCGGCCGGGAGTTCATCTCCTGGGGCACCCCTGCTCGCGGGATGTACTACATCCAGATCGACACGCCGTCGTGGCGGGGTGCGTACGAGGCCCTCAAGCGCTACCGCCGGCTCGTCAACGCCAGCCTCGCGGAGGGGACGCCGTTCTCCGTGGCGGGGCGGATCGAAGGGGCCGAGCTGACCGTCCCGGAGGCGGGAAAGAAACGGCTCGGCGGGGCGTTCTGGGGATGGGTCGTCGTTCCCGAAGTGATCTGGGTCGACGGGCTCGCCTTCGCAGCGGCCGACCGCAACGCCGAGCTCGGCGGACGGTTCGCGGGCGAGGAGCGGATGGAGGAGATCAAGGGTCCCCTCTACAGCGTGAAGGCGATCCCGCCTGACGTGACGCCCGAGAGGCTCGTCGAGATCTTCGCGACGGCCATCAAGGAGAAGAACCTCGAGCTCTACCTCGACTGCATCGATCCGAAGTTCCTTGGCGGGCCGCGGGCGAAGAGCCTCGCGATGTATCACTGGGACTGGCACCAGGTGCGGTTCCGCGACTTCTACGTCCACACGACGGTCGAGAAGGTCGAGAAGACGGTCGTGAAGGGGTACGACGCCGGGAACGACCTCGAGTCGTTCTTCTTGACCGACGAGCAGAAGGCGCAGGCGAAGAAGATCAGCGAACCGTCCGTCGAGCGGGCGACCGTGACGACGAAGGCGTGGGACGAGAGGGGAAGGCAGTACGGCTCCCCGAAGCCCCACGAGATGATCCGGCGCGGAGGCGGACGCTGGTACGTCTTCGACTTCGCCGCGCAGTACTGAGGAGGCCGCGATGAAGAAGACACGCTCGTCGAACCTCACGGTCCGTTTCGCCGCGGTCCTCGCCGCGACTCTCCTCCTCGGGACGCCCGCATCGGCCCAGGTCCCCGGCTCGTTCTACCCGGAGGGCGAGAACCCGTTTGCGGAGAAGAAGGAGGACACGCGGGAGAAGACGTATGTCCAGAAGACGGCGCTCCGCTGGGAGCTCTCCCGCCGATACTCCGAGCACGTCATCGAGGAGTACCTCCCGAAGTTCGAGGCGATCGTGAAGAGGAGCAAGCCTCAGACGAGCGATTTCACGGACTGGAGGACGCTCGGGGGGCAGCTCTACGTGTCGTGGGAGGAGTCGAGGGAGCACGAGAAGACGGGGACGCGGCCGTCGGACCAGTCCGACTGGGAAAAGCAGCACGCCTCATTTCTCGGGGGAATCAAGTTGGGTGGGGCGAGCCTGATGCTCTGGCGGGACGGCGTCGCCGCGGAGACCGCGACGTTCCAGAAGGAAGCCGACGAGGCGGCCGGACGGTTCGAGGAGATCCGCAAGAACATGAAGGTCACGGACCCGGTCTGGTCGAAGGCGATCGAGATCGCAGCGGGCGCGTCGGGGGCGACGTGGAACCGGGAGAAGCTGAAGGAGGCGCAGGCCGCCTACGCGGAGCTGAAGGGGAAGAGGGACCAGGTCGCCTCGACCTGCTCGGCGATCCAGCGCGCCTACGAGTACGCCGTGAAGGACAAGGCCGAGAAGCCCAGGACGCTGCTGAGCACGGACGAGCAGGTGACCCTGAAGAACTGGATGACGGCCGTCTCGATCTACCCGCTCGTCCAGAAGATCTACACGCAGCCGGTCCAGGAGTGGGCGAAGCGGATCCAGGGCGGCTACGACGCCGACGTGAAAGCCTGGGAGGCGATGCAGAAGGCCTTCGAGCCGGTGAAGAAGGGCGAGATCCGGGCGAGCTCTCCCTACAAGGACTGCCCCTGGGACTCGAAGCCGTCCGAATGCGTCCAGAAGACCCTGGACGCGCTCGCGACGGCGATCGCGGCGGCGGGCAAGAAGGTCGAAGGCGCCGAGTCGAAGGTCCTCGAGGACAAGGCGGCAACCGAGAAGGAATACCGGCAGTACCTCGAGCTGATCCGAAAGTGGGACGACCGAAAGGAGCTCAGGCTCCTCTACACGATCGACACGGCCGCGACGGACGCCGAGAAGAAGCAGGCGGAAAAGGAGCTGAAGGAGTACCGGGCCGCATTGAAGAAGGCAGAGGAAGAGATCGTCAAGCTCAAGGAGGGGCACAAGGCTCGTCGCAAGGCCCTGGGTATCCCCCCGGAAGACTGGATCTGAGGGCCGGTCCCCACCCGCGCTATCCTCTCGCTCACTGCGCCTCGCGGCGCGGCGGGAGGCCCTCGATGCCCGAGATTGACGTCAAGCAGAAGGTCCTCGCGGCCAACCAGGCGGCCGCGGCGGCGCTCCGCGAGTCGTTCCGCGACCAGCGGACGCTCGTCGTGAACCTCATCTCCTCGCCCGGCTCAGGAAAGACGACTCTCCTCGAAGCAACGGTGGCGCGGCTCTCCGGAAAGCTGAAGATGGGCGGCCTCGACGGGGACATCGCGACCGAACGGGACGCCGACCGCCTGCGGAAGGCGGGGATCCCTGCACGCCAGATCCTGACCGGCGGCGCCTGCCACCTCGACGCCCGGCAGGTCGACGCGGCGCTCGTGGAAGAAGGGGAGAAGCTGCGTGGCCTCGACATCCTCTTCATCGAGAACGTCGGGAACCTGATCTGCCCGACCTCCTACGACCTCGG
>CALBDV010000755.1 GCA_937927565.1 uncultured Holophagales bacterium | reverse complement strand
GTCCCTGCGGTGTGGGCCTTCCCTTCGTCGAGGGAGAGCGCCGAGTAGGGGCACGCCTTCTTCGCGGCCTCGAAGACGGGCTTTCCCTTCATCTTCCGGTAGTCGATCTCGACGATCCCGTCGGCCCTCTTCTTCATCGAGCCGGGGATCACCTTGTTCGCCGCGGGGACACAGGGCGGGTTCTCGCACTGCGCGCAGTTCGTCGGCATGAAGATGCGGCTGACGTTCGGGTAGGTCCCGTCCTCCACCTCGGGCACCGTCCGGTAGCGTACGCCCGAAGGGAGGTTGTTCTCGGCAACGCAGGCGACCGTACAGGCGTTGCAGCCAATGCAGTGCCGAGTGTCGATGACCATTCCCCACCGGCGCTCTGCGGGCATCTTCTCGAGCGCCCGGCGCAGGTCGGCCGTCATCCGGAGGACTTCGTCGGAGCCCGACGGGATCGCCCCGGAGGGGACCCCGGCCTCGGCTCGTCCGCCCGCACCGACGTCCACGAGTGCCGCTCCCGCAGCGGCTGCAGCCGCCCCGGCGGCCAGCTTGAAGAACGCCCGCCGCGAATCCACGGCGTCTTTCGAATCCACCATCTCGCCCTCCTCGTTCCCTCGAAGCACGCACACCTGTAAGCCGAACTCGTGCCAGAGCACGCGAAGCCGGCCGACCGACACGTAAACCGCTATTTCAGAGAGAGTTACGACCTCATGACAGACGGAGTCGGCTCGTTGAGGACCCGTCAGGCCGCTACCAGTCGGTAACGGCGTTACGGTTCAGTAACGGCGCGAGTGCTCTAAGGGGAGTCGTGTTCGGGCGCTTCCGCGGGAGGGTGCTGGCAATCGCGGCTGGACTCCCACTCATCAAGAAACTATGATTCGTGTTCCACCGAAGCCAGCCCGGCGCGACCAGGCACCGCTCTCGTAACGAAAGGAACCGCTCATGGAAACCACCCCCGCCCTCAGGAAGATCGAAGTCCTCGGCCCCGGCTGTTCCCGCTGCAAGGAGACGTACCGCGTTGTCCAGCAGCTCGTGGAGACGGAGAAGCTCCCGTTCGACGTCGTAAAGGACGAGTCGATGGACAGGATGATGGAGGTCGGCGTCCTCGCTACCCCTGCCGTCGTTCTCGAGGGCAAGGTCGTCTTCTCCGGCCGCATCCCGAAGGCCGAAGAACTGCGAACCCTCCTCGCGTCGGTCTGATCCGTCGAGGTCCGGGCACCGCCGACAGGCTCGTCCCTTCGCGGCGCCCGGCTCCGAGATGAAAGAACGCACGAAGCTTCTCCTGATCGTCGGGGTCTTTCTCGGCGCCTATTTCCTTCCCATCGACAGCGTGCGCCTCCAGCGAGCGCTCCCGGAGGGGTTCGTCCTCCTCAAGGACTACGCCCGACAGCACGTCCTCCTGTGCCTCGTGCCGGCCTTCTTCATCGCCGGGGCGATCGGCCAGTTCGTCAGTCAGGGAGCCGTGATGAAGTACCTCGGCTCGACCGCGAAGCGCCCGGTCGCCTACGGTGTCGGCTCCATCTCGGGCGCCATCCTCGCCGTCTGCTCCTGCACGGTCCTGCCCCTCTTCTCGAGCATCTACCGGAGAGGGGCGGGCCTCGGCCCGGCAACGGCTTTCCTCTACTCGGGCCCCGCGATCAACGTCCTCGCGATGATCCTCACGGCTCGCGTCCTCGGCCTCCAGCTGGGCGTCGCCCGGGCTGTCGGTGCCGTCGTCTTCGCCGTCGTCATCGGGCTCCTCATGGCGGCGATATTCCGAAAGGAGGAAGCCGAGCGGGTGAAGAACGGCCCCGACCCATTTGCCGCCGCCGGAGCCGCGCCGAGCGGCCGGACGCGGGAAGGCTGGCAGGACGCCTCCTTCCTCGGTTCGATGATCGCGATCCTGGTCTTCGCGAATTGGGGCGCCTCGAACCGGGCCGTCGGCTTCTTCGCGGCGGTCTACGAGGCCCACTGGTATCTCGCGGGTGCGGCTTTCGCAGCCCTCGTCTGGATGATGGTCCGCTGGTACGACCGTGATGAGCTGAAGTCCTGGGTCCTCGGGTCCTGGGAGTTCGCCAAGCAGATCCTTCCCCTTCTCCTCGGCGGCGTCCTCGTCGCCGGCTGGCTGATGGGGCGCCCCGGACACGACTCCGGGCTCATCCCCGACGCCTGGGTCGCCGGGGCCGTCGGTGGGAACTCCTTCGCCGCGAATCTCTTCGCCTCCGTGGCCGGGGCGTTCATGTACTTCGCGACGCTCACGGAAATTCCGATTCTCCAGGGTCTTATCGGCTCCGGCATGGGGAAGGGTCCCGCCCTCGCCCTCCTCCTCGCCGGCCCGGCGCTCTCCCTTCCGAGCATGATCGTCATCAACTCGTATCTCGGGTTCAGAAAGACCTTCGCCTACATCAGCCTCGTCATCGTCATGTCCACCCTCACCGGCCTCGTCTTCGGAGCACTCGCCTCATGAGCATCGACCGCAAGCACCTCGTCACCGGAGCCCTTCTCGCCTTCGTCGCCGTCACCGCCGTCACGATCGGCGTGAAGGAAACCCGCCACGCCCGCGCCGTGGCGGCGATCGAGGCGGCCAGCGTGGCCGAACCTCCGGCGCCTCCCGTCGCAGCCGTACCCGTCCAGACGGCCGAACCCATCCCCGTAGCCACGGCCGTAGCCGCTCCGGTCCCGGAGTCGCCGGTGGCCCCTCCCGTCGCGGCAGCGGCGAAAGCCCTCACGGCTAGGCCCCCGGCGCCGAAAGCCGCCGCCCCCGTAGTCGCCACGCCACCCCCGGCCGAACCGCCGGCGACCATCGTCGTCACCTACTTCCGCGCCACCGCGCGATGCACGTCGTGCCTGAAGATCGAAGATCTCACGAACGCGACGATGACGACCCGATTCGCCGGCCCGATCGCCGAGAAGCGGGTGGTCTGGCGCGTCCTGAACGTGGACGAGCCCGAGAACAACCACTTCGTGAAGGACTATGGCCTCTTCACCAAGTCGGTCGTCGTCTCCGAGGTGAAGGACGGTCGGGAAGTCCGGTGGAAGAACCTCGACCAGGTCTGGCAGCTCCTCCGCGACCCGGAGGCCTTCCAGGGCTACGTCGAGCGGGAGGTCAACGCGTTTCTGGAGAAGGCATGACTCTGGAGCTCGCCCCGGTCGCTGCCACGGCTCTCTGGCTCGGCATCCTCACCTCCATCAGCCCCTGCCCCCTGGCCACGAATATCGCGGCCGTCTCCTACATCGCCCGCCAGATCGACCGGCCGCGAAAGGTCGTCCTCTCGGCCGTCAGCTACTCCCTGGGGCGCGCGTTCGCCTACGCCGTGGTCTGCGCCGTCGTCGTCCTCGGCCTCCTCTCCATCCCGGGGCTATCGCAGGCGCTCCAGCGGTACATGAACAAGGCGCTCGGGCCTCTGCTCGTCCTCGTCGGCATGTATCTCCTCGGCCTCATCTCCTTCGGGTTCTCGACGACCGCGGGAAGTGACGACCTGCGAAAGAAGGCGGCCGAGGGGGGACCGTGGGGAGCGGCCCTTCTGGGGGCACTCTTCGCCCTCTCGTTCTGCCCGGTTTCGGCCGCTCTCTTCTTCGGGAGCCTCGTCCCTCTTTCTCTTCAGCACGGTTCGAAGGTCGTTCTTCCGGTCGTCTACGGCCTCGGGACGGCGCTTCCGGTCGTCCTCCTCGCGATGGTCGCGATGGGCGGCACCAAGGCCCTCTCGGGCGCGCTGAAGCGAGTCGGTACCTTCGAGGTCTGGGCCCGTCGCGTGACGGGGATCGTCTTCCTCGCAGTCGGTATCTACCTCTCGGTTCGCTTCGTCTTCCTGGCCTGAAGAGGACCGGGCCACCTCGCCTTTTCCGCCCGGACCACTTCCAGCGGACGCCGCTTCGGGAAGAAAGGGAATAGGCAAAGATGAACTCGTTCTGGGTTTCCCTTCAGTTCTTCGGCCTGATCCTGGCCGAGCTGACGATCCTCTTCCTGGGGATCAGCACGCTCGTCGGCCTTCTCCTCCAGTACGTCTCGGATGAGACTCTCCGCAACGCGCTCTCGAAGCGAGGCATCCTCGGGAACTTCCTGGGCGCGACGCTCGGGGCCATCACTCCGTTCTGCTCCTGCTCCACGATCCCGGTGACCGTGGGCCTTCTCAGGGCGGGCGTCCCGTTCGGCGCGACGATGTCGTTCGTCCTGGCCTCACCCCTTCTGAACCCGATCATCCTGACGATGTTTCTGTCCCTGTTGGGTTGGAAAGCCTGCGTCATCTACGGCACGGTCACGTTTCTCGCGTCCATCGCCAGCGGCGCTCTTCTGCAATGGGCCGGACTTGCGAAGGACGTCCGCAGCGTTCGCGTCACCGGCGGCGCCGAGGAGCGCAAGATCCAGCCGACTTTCCGCGGAAAGCTCCGGTATGCGTTCGGCGGTGCGTGGGCCGACTTCCGCGGCGTCCTGGTCTATCTCGTCCTTGGCGTCGCGATCGGAGCGGCCATCTATGGCTACCTTCCCGGCG
>CALBDV010000754.1 GCA_937927565.1 uncultured Holophagales bacterium | reverse complement strand
AGTCGGTCGAGGAGTGGTTGTCCTTGCCGTCCGTCAGGACGACGAGCGCCTTCTTGCCCGCGAGCGGACGGAACTGGTAGAGGCCGAGGACGATGGAGTCGTGGAACGCCGTCGCGCCACCCGCACGCGTCTCGCCGATCGCCCGGATCAGGTCGGTCCGGCGCGACGTCATCGCGGCGAGGAGCGTCGGCCGCTCGCGGAACTCGATGACGAAGCCCTTGTCCTTCTCGCCGACCAGGTTCGTGACGAACTCGGTCGCCGCCTGCTTCACGAGGGGCATCGACTTGTCCATCGAGCCGGAGCCGTCGATCACCAGGCCGAGGGCCATCGGGAGCGACTCGGCGAATTCGAAGGCCGAGAGCTCCTTCGGGGCGCCGTCCTCGAGGACGGTGAAGTCCCCCCTCGAGAGCCCCTTCACGAAGCGCCCGGCCTCGTCGAAGACGGAGACGTTCAGCTCGACGAGGTTCACCTCCACGCTCGCCACGAGCCGGTTGTCCCCGCGCAGCATCCGGAAGTCGGAGTATTCCTTCCCCTCGACGTCGAACGCCGAGGCGCGCATCAGCGTCGCCTTCGCGACGTCGGCGGCCGGCACCGTCGCCCGGTAGGGGGGCGCCGTCCACTCCGCGACCTTGCGGTCGTCCAGCCAGAGCTCGACCTTCTTCGCGGTCGCCCCGGCGACCGACTGGACCGAGACCTTCACCTCGGAATCGGCCTTTCCCTTCGCCTTCGGAAGGTCGAGGACCCTCACCGCGAGCTTCGCTTCCTTCTCGTTCAGGGCCCAGGCGTCGGCGTCGACGAAGTTGCCGAGCTTGTCGAATCCGAGGGCTCGGAGCGTCTGCTTTCTCGGAACCGTCCCGAGATCGAGCTCGACGGTGAACGGAGGACGGTTCCTGGCCAGGATCAGCTTCTCGCCGAGGTGGAACTCGACCCGCGTGATCGGCGCCTTCGCCTCGCACTCGATCCTGAGGAGCCCCACCGGGACCTCACGCGTCGGTGGCAGGAAGCGAAGAAGGTCCGTGGCTCCGGCCGGGGTCACGTCGCGATTGGCCTCCTCGAGGAGGATCGCCGAGGCGGTGACCGTCCCGGCGTCCTCCGCCCGGAATTCGGAGGTCATCTTCGGCACCGTCAGCGTCACCGCCCTGAGTGCCAACGCCTTTCCGCTTGCGGCCTCGAGGCGGAGATTCAACGAGACCTCGCCGGGGGGGAGCGACCGGAGGAAGGAGGCGGTCAGCGGCTTTCCGAGGTCGGCATCGCTGAGGTCGACGTCCACCGGCTCGCGAAACGTGTCGACGACCTCCCCCGCGGCGTTCTTCGCCTCTCCTGCAACGAAGAAGGGATAGACGCGCGGGGCGAGCTTCGCCTTCTCGCGCAGGTCGGACCGCGAGAAGGAAAGGGTGAAGCGGACCACCGTCTTCCCGGCGCTGGTCCCGAGAAACTGCTCGCGCAGCTCGAGCGGGATCGAGACGCCGAGCGCTTCGCCGGACGTCTGCTGAACGGACTGGCCGCTGGCCGAAAACGCCACGACGGCGGCGAGGACGACGAGGAGCGAATGGACGACACGTCGCACGGAAAGGACCTCCCGGTGAGTGTTACGCAAGAAACGGGCTGGCGGGTGACCTGTCGGGGACCTCCGGAGGCGACACGTGGCCGTCCCGTTCGTCGATCCGGAGCGCGAAGAACGACTCGACGGCCTCCAGGAACGCCTCCGGGCTCGGGAGCGACTGGATCCGGCGCCGCAGCTCGGTTCCCCTCGGGACGCCGTGCGTGTACCAGCCGGTGAACGTCTTCAGCTTCCCCATCATCCGCTTCGGAATGTCCTCCTCGGCCTCGCGGATCAGCCGGAAGTGCTGGAGGATGACGTCACGCCTCTCCTCGAGGGTCGCGACACGATACGGCCTGCCGGCGAGGAGGTCCGCCGCCTGACGGAAGATCCACGGGTTCTTCATCGTGGCGCGACCGATCATCACCGCGTCGCACCCCGTCTCGCGGAGCATCCTCGGCACGTCCTCGGGCGACTCCACGTCGCCGTTGCCGACGACCGGAATCCGGACCGCTTCCTTCAGCCGGGCGATCCGGCTCCAGTCGGCCCTTCCCGTGTACATCTGCTTCGCCGTCCGCGGATGGAGGGCGACGGCGGCCACGCCTTCGCCCTCGCAGATCCTCCCGAGCTCGACGAAGTTGAGCGTCTCTTCCGTGATCCCGGCCCGGAACTTCACCGTGAGGGGGGTCGTCGGAAGCGCCCTGCGGCACGCCTCGATGATCCCCTTCGCGCGCCCGAGATCCCGCATCAGCCCCGCTCCGGCGCATCCCTTCAGGATCTTGTTCGCCGGGCAGCCCATGTTGATGTCGCAGACGTCGACCGCTTCCTCCTCGACCCTTCGCGCCGCCTCGGCCATGCGCGTGGCGTCGGCACCGTAGATCTGGATGGACAGGGGACGCTCCTCGGGCTCCCACCGCAGGAGCCGCTCGGTCCGCCGATTGCCGCGCGTCAGCCCCTCGGAGGAGACGAACTCCATCGTGACGAGGCCGACGCCCCCCATCCGCCGGAGAAGGAGACGGTACGTCCCGTCCGTGATCCCCGCCATCGGCGCGAGGACGAGCGGCGGGTCGACGACGCAGGCGCGCGTCCCGGGGCTCTGGTAGACGAGTGGCATCGGAAGACGGGTGCGGGGCGAACGGCCCCGCGCCCGAAGCCGAGATTACGTCAGCCGGCCGGTGGCGCCGGAGCGGCCGGGGCAGCCGGAGCGGCCGGGGCGGCCGGGGCAGCCGGGGCGGCGGCGGCCTCCACCTCGAAGGACCCCTGCGCGAGAGCAAAGGGAGCCTCGATCCGCTTCTCGCCC
Source organism: uncultured Holophagales bacterium (assembly GCA_937927565.1). Classification (GTDB taxonomy): domain Bacteria; phylum Acidobacteriota; class Thermoanaerobaculia; order UBA5066; family UBA5066; genus UBA5066. The sequence goes on along the minus strand of CALBDV010000754.1, from coordinate 2,577 downwards.
CTGTAGAGGGCGACGACGTAGCTGTGCTTGCCCGCCGGGAGGTTCTCCCAGATGACAGGTGCCCAGGCCGTCAGGATCTGCTGCGGGTCCTGGTTCAGGCGGTAGACGATCTGGCAGGCTTCCGCGTCCGTCGCGGGGCCCACCTTGCAGCCCGTGACGTAGACGTCGAAGAGAATCCTGGCTACGTCGGCCCCCTTGAACTTTCCGCGAGGGGCGCCCACCGTGATGGCCGGCTGGGCGAGGTCGAAGCCCGGTTTGCCGTTCTTCTCGCCGACGTGGAAGGTCACCGCCGCAAAGGCGCCGGGTTCGCGGATCGACTCCTGCCACGGCCTCTGGACGAAGGCGAGCAGGGTGTGCGTTCCTTTCGGCAGGGCCGGGAAAACCCACGGCTTGTCGATCTGGTACCAGGCCGGCAGGGCCCGGCCATTGAGTACGAGCTGAACCTGCTGGCCCCTTCCGGTCGCCTCGTCCTTGAACGTCTCGAAGTTCTCGACCGTGACCTTCACCTCGACGCGCGCCCCCTTCGGCGCGGGCTGGCCTTCGACCGCGGCGGGCCACGGGATGACCTCGTCGGCCGTGGGCGAGACGATTTTCACGGTCACGGGCCCCTTGGGCCCGCGTCCGTCCGGGTAGCCGGGAATCGGCGACTTCGGATCGACCGGCGTCTGGGCCGTGAGCGGCCCCGCGGCGAGGAGGGCGGAGGCGAGGAGGACGGCAAAGGGCTTCATCTGCTGACTCCTTGGAGGGCGATCCTTCGTTCCGAGTCGACCCGGGAAGATCGTGAATCTAGCAGAGGACCTCATCGGGAAGAAAGCCTGAATGTCACGCGGGCTAACGCGCCGGGGTGGCCTCGCGCCGGAATCCTTCCGGCACCCGGAAGTCCTCCGGGTCGATTCCGGCCCGGACGAGCGTCAGCTCCACGTACGTCTTCGCCTCCGTGCCGTCCGGCTTCGGCACGGCGCGCACCTTGCGGACGACGATGCCGTCGAGCGCCGGTGTCATCCAGTAGGTGGTCGACGGGGAGTTGAACGCGTCGGGGTGGTCGGGGAAGCGCCAGATGTTGCAGGCATTCCCGGCGAAAACCGCGTCCGATTCGCGGTAGTACTCCTTGATCCCCCTCCGGTTCGCCTCGGCGGCGTGGTTGAAATCGGCCCCGAGCGGGAAGTCGTCGAGATTCGCCAGGAGCGCCTCGGGCGTTCCCGCGCGATAGCTCTTCGTGGCCGGGTTCACCTCGAAGACCTCCCCGCCCGCCGCTTCGCGAATGAAGTAGGGCGCGTCCTCGGCGTCGGACGTCGACCGTCGGACCGCCTCGCCGCGGACGGCGAGGTGAAACCTCGCGAGCTCGGCGTCACCACCGCGGACGGTGACGATCCCCGCGTACCCGTCGGTCCTCGGCCGCGGCGGTGGCCCGATCAGCTTCCCGCAGGCGGCCGTCAGGATCGGCGCCGCCAGGAGAAGGAGGACGAACGGGATTCGCGTTCTCACGGCGCCCCCGTGATCGTCAGGCTGAGGAAGTGCTGCATGACGCCGAGCGCGCGAAGCGTCACCCAGCGCGACAGGTCCCCTTCTCTCTCGAGAGGGACGGGAAGGGTCACGCCGACCGGCCGTTCCAGCTTCCAGCGGGCGCGATGGTCGGCGCGGGCCACGAGGCGCGACAGGGCGGCATCGACCTCGGGCGAGCGAAACGCTCCCGCCGCGGCGAGGGCGCGAAGGAGCTCGAGGAGGTCCGACGTATCGCCGACGCCGATCCCGGTCCGGGCCTGATCGTCCGTCATCGCCGGAAGCTCGACGTTCTTCGCGCGTTCGATGCAGAAAGTGATCGCGTTCTGGACGGCCGCCGACCGCTTCTCTTCCGCGACGGACGTCAGGACGAGGAGGTCTCCCGCCACGCTCTCGGACACGTGGTCCGAGGTGACTCGGCGGCGCGCGAGGTGGTCCACTGCGCTGAGGAGCCGCGGGTCGTCGCCGTAACCCAGAAGGAAGAGCGCCCGGCAGGCGGAGACGAAACCGCTGCCGACGGCAGGGCTCTCGCCCCGCTCGATGTCGACGATCACCCGCTCCCACCTCGCGAGGAGAAGGTCGGCGGCACGCTGGAGCTCCGTCACGTCGGCATCGCACCCCAGCTCGAGGAGGAGGAGGACGAACGACGTACCGGGGTCGACGGGGGAGGAGGAGACGGACGGTCCGCCCGCCGGAAGCATTCCGCGCAGCTGCGGGAGGGCGTCCTTGAGGAACGGATCGCGCACCAGGACCTGCCGCGCCTTCCGCCGCTCGATGTCCTTCGCAGGACGATGCAGGAGATCGCGCAGGGCTACGTAGCGCGCCGCCGGACACTCCCGGGAGAGGAGCCAGTCGAGGGTCGAGAGCGGCACCGGAAAAGCACCGGTGGGGAGAGTCCGCGTGGGTCGCGGGGTCAGCTCGCGGCGCACCGTTGCGGGCATCGCGTCGGCGACGACGGCCGTCCGCGGCGCGGCGGGCGGCCTCTCGCGCCGATCGGTCCTCGCACCCTCGCGTACGGGCCGCGGCGGCCCGACCGGACGATCGACACGCCGGTTGTCCGGGCGGTACGCCGGACGA